>JADFUO010000199.1 GCA_015222115.1 Bacteroidota bacterium
GATCTGACATTTTCGGAAATATTGGAATTGTCAGGCTTGGTTCCTTTGCCTCCTTATTTAAACCGCAATGCTGTTGATTCTGATAAATTTCGTTATCAAACTGTTTATGCTAAAAATAATGGTTCTGTTGCAGCA
Source organism: Bacteroidota bacterium (assembly GCA_015222115.1). GTDB lineage: Bacteria > Bacteroidota > Bacteroidia > Bacteroidales > JADFUO01 > JADFUO01. Next base: position 136 of record JADFUO010000199.1, read on the forward strand.
CCAACTGCCGGGTTTCATTTTACTGATAAAGTTTTCAAAAAATTAATAAGTAAAAATATTCAGTTTGAAAAATTAACACTTCATGTTGGCGCCGGGACTTTTAAACCTGTGATTGCCGAAACAATTCAGAAACATGAAATGCACTATGAAAAAATGCTTGTAAAAAAATCAACAATAAAAAAACTTCTTGAAAACAACGAAAAAAAAATAATATCAGTTGGTACTACAACTACCCGGACATTAGAAAGTTTGTATTGGTTTGGAATTAAACTGATTGTTGAAAATTCACCATTAGTTGAGTTCACTATCCGGCAATGGGATCCATATTTAGAAAAGTATAACAAGCATATTTCCACCCGGGATTCTCTTTTGGCAGTTTTAAACTATATGAATAATTCAGGTATTGAAATATTGACCGGCTTTACTCAACTGATGATTGTACCCGGATATGACTTTAAAATTATTGATGGAATTATTACAAATTTTCATCAGCCCAAAAGCACTTTGCTTCTGTTAATTGCTGCATTTATTGGCGATGATTGGAAAAAAGCTTATGATTTTGCGCTTGCTAATAATTTTAGATTTTTGAGTTACGGTGATAGTTGTTTGTTTTTGAAATCAATGAGACAATGATTTTAAAAGCCGCAGGCGTATTAAAATCATAGAGTCGAATTGATCCCGATAGCGTAAGCGTATCGGGATACTGGGTCATATTCCCCCGGCGCTTGCTGTGAAAATGGGTTCATATTGTTGATTTGCAAAGGTTGGCAACCCTTCACTTCAAATAAATCGTAAGAACCTCTCATTTATTGGGATCATGTGCAACGATTTGTTATGTGTTTTTCTTATCTTCTTTATTTTTAACGGCTACGGCTAAAAACTGGCGGGCAGTTCAATCCACTGCCGTATCAATTTGCTTTGCTGTAAATTTAATGTTCTACGTTTCATTTTACTACTTCCCGCCCGCTTGTTTTTGAGCCGATATTATGGGCGGGTTTGTTTTTCTGTCATTCGTAAAAGGTCGTTACTGTATCACAACTTTCTCTGTATAAATTTCATCTCCGTCATAAATTTTTACAAAATAGATTCCCTTCGGAAATTTAGATAGGTCTATTTCGTTTGATGTTATCCGTTTAACATTCGATATCGCATAAACTTTTTCTCCATGCACATTATAAATTTCTACTTCCGATTTTGCAACAGTATTTTGTAAAGCGATTGAGAAAACTCCGTTATTCGGATTGGGATAAATACTTAAAGAATTATCTGAATAGGCAATGGAATTTATCCCTGATACAAGAGAAGCGGCGTACTCTGCATATTGAATATTGTCATCAACGTTACTGAATATGCCTTTACCGATTTCCAAAACTGGCCAACCGAGGTCTTTTTCGTACCATTTGTAATAATAACCAGTTGTTACATTGTTTTGAGTACCGACACCGCTTACATAGGAACTATCATAAGCAGTTTCCGTTGAATAAATACGGATTGTTTGTGCAGTTCCCGAAGGCGTTGTGATTGTTCCCCATGCGTCTGCCGTAGAAATGTGAGTAAAATAAATTACATTATAAGTATTAGGGCTTATTGAATCAAATACAGCGCGTCCTGAATGGTTGACAGAATTACTATAGGTCAATAATGGGAAAAGCAGAAAATTTCCGGAAATGAATATTTCAGGTGGGGTGTTCCAACAAGCTCCAAATCCAAGCCATTTCATCCCTGAACTGCCTTTAATGAAATAGTCATACTGGTAACAATTCTCTTGTGAGTCCCATCGTTTACTTGCAATATTGGATGTAGGAAAAGATGAACCATAAAGAGTGACGGATGGATTTTCATAATAAGTCGTATCTTCACTATTCCCAGTAATGAGCGAACTAAAATTCCAGATAACATTTTCTCCTGATGCTCCGGGAGATAGTCCTACGCCTTGTGCACTGTCTACTTGAAGCATATTTTGTATATCTCCAATTTGAGGCAAATCCGTTTGGTCAAGGACAATTTGTCCCACGCTAATGTATGGACTGATAAAAACAATAGCGATGAATAGTGCTTTTTTCATTTTGTTTGATTTTAATTTTTCCCTACTCATTAGGCTTTTCGGTATCGCCCCGTTTTTTAAAGTAGTCGCTGGTCTCTACTTTTATTTTGCAATATTAAAGAATTTTCAAACAGTCAAGAACTGTCCAAAGAAAATTTCTTCGCTGGCTCTCTTGTCTGTGTCCGACCGCTATGTCGTTCTGCAAACTTGCCCATAACTATTGTGTATAATTATTGTTCATATTCTACTAAATACGGTGTATAAACACAATTGTTTTTATTTTATCTACACGTAACATATTATTATAACAGCAAACATATGCATAATAAGTCAAATATGCAAGAAAAAATTTAATCTTTTATTCAATTAGCTTATGTATTGAATCAGGCAGTATGCCTGCCAAATTAGGATAAGTTTCTATCAAACGAATAATGTTCGTCAAATTCTTCTGTCGCTTGCTTTTACGCCGTTGCTCGTCAGAATAATTCAAAGCTACCATGCCTTAAGAATTATTCGGGTTGATTTTCTAAATAGGAAAAGGAAAATTATTGTGAAATGATTGTAATTGAATTTCCGGATAAATGGTTTTGTACATGGAGGTTTTCTGTTGAGGAAGAATAGGAGAGATTTTTTAAATACTTAACGACTGAGTTCACCTGTCCCGCCTTGTTAATGCCATATGACATTCCAAATTTATTTTTATATTATTTGACATAATCATTAACGAAATTTGTGTGGATATTCTTTTTCTCGATTTTGGAATGAATGAATTTTCGGATTTTGAATTACTCCATTGCGTATTTCTATTGCTTTTGAAATGGTTTTGTTCTTTTCCCATACCTTTGGTCC
>JADFUO010000200.1 GCA_015222115.1 Bacteroidota bacterium
CCAATATAATATGCTGCTTCTCCACGAAAAACAAATTCTCCTTTTGGTATGGAAAAGTCAAAGCCAATCATATTTAAACGATAATAATGAGCTTTAACAAAAACAGTATCATCATTTGATGAATAACTACGGCTGAATACAGGCATCTTATTCCATGTATGTAATGCACATACTGAAAAGTCGGCTCCGGGTAGGAAAAATGAGAACCTTGCACCAACTTCACTATTGGCAAGTTCTAAATTAGGTTTATTATCTATATTAATATCAAAAATGGGTTTTCCATCTGTCGGAAATACTGCCCATGGATTTTCAGATTCAACAGGAATAATAAAGAAAGATGGCACAGGAACATAAACCAATTCAAATCTCATTTTTGGTCTTAGCAACCTTAATCGTATTGCATTTACAGGTATTCTGATATCATCATAATCACGTGCAAGAAATTCGGTCATATCCATTGGCGAAATTATATCTGTAATTCGCATACCATCGGCAACTCCCCATATTACTATTTGCCGTCCGGCTTTTAAATCCCATGAACTTGTTGAATATTCAAAAAATGCTTCACGCAATTCTATTCCTGTCTGTGATTTTAAAATACTATTGTACATAGCATTAAAAGAAGTAAAAAAATAAGAATTTCCTTTTAACATTTTTAGTTCTCCCCGAAAGCGAGTTCGTGAACTCATAAAATCATAAGGCGATTTACTTCTTACTGCATGATATGTATCAACAAAACCGGTGAAATCTAATTTTGTCTCATTTTCTTGCGAAAAAGCAAAAGAAGACCACATAAAAATTAATATTAAAATATATTTGAGTCTCATAGTAATTATATTTTAAGACCTGACAGGTTTTTTAAAACCTATCAGGTCTATTTAGGTAATTTTATTTCACAGCACCTTTCTCTAAATTCGATACAGTAAACAGACTTTCACCTATCTCAATATTATATTGCACTTCGCTTATTAGTAAAATAGTTTGATGGTTTGTTTGATGGTTTATAATGTGCATTTTTTGTGCTGTCCAAAAACCATCAATTTTTTTAATGTTTGAAATAGTAAGTGTTTTTAATAAATTTCCCATTTTATCGTAAAATTCAACTTTACGGGCAAACAGGCAATCTTTTCGTATCCAGCTTACTTTTTTTGAATACATACCTTTTGAGTCTTTGGGTTTTGATTCAATTACCCAACAGTCGTAATCATCTGATTTTTCTTCTCTAAGCCGCTTGTGAGTATCTTCGTCAACATTACGGCTTCCCATATCGTCATAAGTAAAATCTGTTCCCATGAAATAATCTTTCTTGGCAGAAGTACCGCTAATACGGCGTGTTTTCTTCATTGCAGGCAGGTATAACCAGCGGTCATCCTCTTTGTCAGTATTATCATATTCCCAGGTTAAAAATGCTGTGCCTTTTACATCGGCAGGCGAAAGGAAAAACATAATGCTTTTTTTATCTTTTCCAATATCCATAGAATAAGAAACAACCGAACGATTTCGTTTTTTGTCGCGTTTGTTTATCAACTCCATCTGAATTTTCATTTTCCTGTTTTTACCGTCAGGACGTTCTTTTACTTTTTGCATTATTTCCTTACCGGATAAGTTTTGAGCAAAAATGTTGTTACTGCAACTTACAATTATTGTAATTGCTAACAATAGCGTTTTAATTTGATTATTTTTTTTCATGTTTTTTAAAATTAATTTGTTATAAATCTGTTATAAATATTGTTACTGGTTGCTGGTTTGTCATTCGATAGTCATTCAATTGTATTTCAATTGTATTTCAATCGTATTTCCATTGTATTTCATTCAATCATTCAGCCATTTAACCATTTGTTATTATTTTTTCTTTCCCAAAAATTTTGAATTGCCTGAATAAAACAGGTGTTATAAAAAAGTCTGCTAACAAAGCGGACACCATTCCTGCTGTTGCGAGAACTCCCAGGTGAAGAAACATATTTGCAACAGAAGTCGTGTAAGTAAGGAAGTTTGCCGAAAGTATTAATGTTGTAAGCACCAAAGCCACTCCAACTGTTCCGAATGTTTTGATAATAGATTTACGATAATTCCCTGTACCTTCAAATTTAAGCCGCCCATGATTAAAAAAGTGAATTGTATCATCAACGGCAAGCCCGAGTATCATCGGGATAATGGTTACTGTCATCATATCCAAAGGAATATCAAACAAGCCCATGATGCCGCCAACTGTTATTGCAGGGGCAATATTCGGTATCAGCCCGATAAGGCCTATTCTGATACTGCCGAATACCAACATCAGTAAAATTGTAATTACTCCAAGGGCTATTAAGAATGAATTAATTTGACCTTTTACCACATAATCCATCATAGTTACAAATTGCGGGAGATTTCCCACGACTGAAATACGAAGGGCATTAGGGAGTAATTCTTCGGCTTTTTTTTGCACAAGTTCATTTTCGTGTTTAGCTTCATCTGATTTAAAAGTCTTTAATTCTGTCATTAAGCGTAATCGTTTGTATTCGTAATCTATCCAATA
>JADFUO010000201.1 GCA_015222115.1 Bacteroidota bacterium
AAAAGTACCAAAAAATCAAGGCTTATTAAAAATCAACTAAAAATGTAAATCCTCCGCTAAAAAATTCAAGCTACTTACATTTCTGGAATTTAATAGATTTTTGTATAACGGATTTATCTATGTCATTCTACATAAATTTAATCGCACCCGAATTTTTCTTAACGCTACAGATTTTCATTTTTCCTTACGGCCGTTGATTTTTAATAGGCCGATCTTTCAATACCCACTTGACCTTATAGAGATTCTAAAAGAATTCTAAGAAGTCATGAACTTTTGGTTTTGGTTCAAGCCAAAAAAACAATTAAAAAAAAGCCTTTATAAATATTTATGTTTAGGATGTCCCAATGCGGAAAACAGGAAACAAAATAAATTTGAATTAGTTCATGGTGTCGGGTCAATTGACGACATTTTTAACGAAATTTGTGAAGTGATTGATTCATAAAAATAAAAATTAGACAGTCTCTTACAAATACAAAACTTTCCCCAATTCTGTCAATACTTCAGCAGCTTTAGCTTTTAAAAAAATATCAGTGATCGTATCGGTAAAATGTGATTTTTCAATATTAATTTCAATGATTGTTGCACCGTGTTCTTTTGCAGCAACAGGAATATCAGCAGCCGGTATAACTTCGGCATTAGTTCCGATAATTATAAAAACATCCGATTTTTTTGCTTCCTCGAAAGATCTTTTTAACGCAAATTGCGGAATTGGTTCATTAAAAAAAACAATATCCGGTTTTAATATTCCTTTACAAACATAACAGGTTGGGGGTAAGAAATTTAAATCAACAAAACTCAGATCATATTCAGATGAACATTCTGTGCATGAAAGAGTGCGTGATGTCCCGTGAAGTTCGTAAACATTTTTGAACCCTGCTTTTTGATGAAGATTATCAATGTTTTGTGTAATTATTGATTCAAGAAATCCTCGTTCGCCCATTTTGGCTAAAATTTTATGAGCAGCATTCGGGTTAGCTTCATCAAAAGTATCATAAAAAATTTCTTTTATTTTTTTCCATGACTGGAGCGGTTTTTTGTGGAAATATTCAATTTCAACAAAAATCGGGTCATATTTATTCCATAATCCGTTTTCCCCTCTGAAAGGAGGAATTCCGCTTTCCACTGAAATACCTGCACCTGTAAAAGCAACTGTATATTTTGATTTTCTTATCTTTTCAGCAGCTTCTCCAATCTTTCTATTATCTATCATTCAAGCAAATTTATTTATAGAATAAATAATCTTCTTTACAATTCTTTTGAAACACTAACTGAAGAATCGGAATTAAAGTGAATTTTAAAATCTAATTTTCTGAAAACAGCAATCATTGGTTTATTATCAGCAGTTGTTTCCGCAACCATACGTTTAATATTCCATTTTTTTGAAACTTCCATGCAATATTCAGTAAGAATACTTCCTAAATCTTTTTTCTGATATTTGTCGGTAATCAAAACTGCATATTCAACTGACTCAAGATCAGGGTCTGCAATAAGTCTTCCTACACCAATTAATCGTCTTTTTCCGTTTTCCATAATTTCTGCAACAATTGCAATTTCTCTGCCATAATCAATAAAGCAGAATTGAGTTGCAATTTCATGAGAATCATAATGGAAATTATACCTGAATCTTGAAAAAATTGACTCTTTAGAACAACTACCTAACAGGTCTAACCACATTGGTTCATCTTCGGGCTTAATGGGTCTTAAGATTACTTGTGTGCTATCATTTAATTTGTCGGTTTTTACATATTTTTCAGGATAGGGATGTAAAATAAGATGTGAAAAAGGAACAACAGGTTTGCCCATTAAGTTCTGATCGAGCACTACTCTTGCATCCAATGCAATTGCATCTTTTTCAGTTACGAGAAGCGGATTGATATCAAGTTCTTCTATTTCGGGATAATCTGCGGCAAGGTATGATAAGCGTATCATAACTTCAATGAGCTTGTTTATATTTTTTGGTGTGCTGCCCCTGTATCCTTTTAATAATGGATAAATCTTTAAGGATTCTATCATTTGCCTTGCAAGTGTTTCATTCAATGGAGGGAATCCAAGTTTTTTATCTTTAAATAATTCAGCACCTGTACCACCCATACCAACTAAAACAACAGTTCCGAAAACAGGGTCTTTTTTAATTCCAAGAATCAATTCAACACCATCTTTTATATTTATCATCTGCTGTATGGTAACACCCTCAAGTTTTGCATCGGGTTTTTTTTCAGCAATACTTTCCATCATATTTTTATATGTGCTACGCACCATTTCATTATTCTTGATGTTAAGAACCACACCTCCTACATCGGTTTTATGAGTTATATCGGGTGATAATATTTTCATCACAACAGGAAATCCGATTTTTTCAGCCTCCTTAACTGCCTCATCTTCTGATGTTGCCGGATGAGGTTTAGTAGTTGGAATACCATAAATTTCAAGGAATTCCTTTGAATCATTTTCTGATAATATTTTTTCTTTAATTATCAAGGTATTATTAAATTCTTCGCGTAATTTTTTCCTGTCATAAGAAAATTTCACAGGAACATCTTTAGGTGTTTCAAACAATGCTTCAAGGTTACGTGAATATTTAACCAGGGTCATAAATGCTCTTATCGCTTGTTCGGGTGTTTCATAAACTGCAATTCCGGTATCATTAAATAATCTTATACCTTCCCGCATACTTTGTCCGCCAAGCCATGCAGCCATGATTGGTTTTGTTGTACTTTCCGAGAGCTTGCAAATAGCTCTTGCGGTTTCGGTTGGTGCAGTCATTGCCTGGGGTGTTAAGATAACCAGAACAGCATCAACTTTTGGATCATCCAGAACAATCTTTGTGGCTTCTGTAAATCTTTCAGGTGGTGCATCTCCGATAACATCAACAGGATTTCCATGCGACCAGAACGGAGGAAGACATTCATTGAGTCTTTGCATGGTTTCATCTGAAAGATTTACAAGTTTCCCATCCCATGAAATCAAAGCATCAGTTGCCATAACACCGGGACCACCGGCATTTGTGATAATAGCTAAATTTGCCCCCCTCGGAATTCGTTTTCTTGCAATCAGGTCTGTAAAATCAAAAATATCTCCAATATCATAAACCCTTGCAATACCTGCCCGTAAAAACATTGCATCATAAATTGAATCTTCGGATGCCATGGCGCCGGTGTGTGAAGCTGCAGCTTTTGCTGATTCGGGAAACCTGCCGGCTTTATAAACAATAATAGGTTTTTTGCGGGCAAAGGCTCGGGCAGCAGTCATAAATTTTCTTGCCTCAACAATTGACTCTACATAAAGTATTATGGATCTTGTATGCGGGTCTTGTCCGAAATAATCAATCAGGTCACCAAAATGAACATCCATGCTGTTTCCGATAGAAACGAAGTAAGAGAAACCAATTTTTTCTTCATAAGCCCAGTCTAACACCGAAGTACATAATGCACCCGACTGGGAAATAAAAGCAACATGTCCGTTTTTGGGCATTCCGGATGCAAAGCTGATATTCAGATGTAAGCTGGGAATAATTACTCCCAAACAGTTAGGTCCGATAACCCTCATATCCTCAAATTTATCAACTTCAGCTTTTACCTGTTCTTCAAGTTTTCTCCCTTCAGGTCCGGATTCTTTAAACCCGGCTGACATAATTATTATCCCGTTTATTCCTGCTTCTCCGCATTCTCTTATTAACTGAGGCACTATCCTTGCTCCTGTGGTAATAACTGCAAGGTCGGGGGTTTTTGGAAGACTTTTAACGTTCGGATAACATGTAATTCCAAGTACAGCTTCATGTTTTGGGTTTACAGGGTAAACAACGCCTCTGAAGCCGCCTCCGACTAAATTTTTAAGCGTTATTCCTCCTACGCTGTTAGGATCTGTTTGAACACCGATAATTGCAATTCTTTGTGGTTTAAAAATGCTGTTAAGTTTTTTTATGCCCATTTTTGGTTTTTTTGATTATTTTGTGAAAATTTTTGCAAAAGTAGTAAATATAATGAAAAAAAACCCGTCCTTGCGAACGGGTTTTAAAATTTTAATAAATAATTTCTTAAACTTTTTTAGGAGTCTTTACAAGTATTGTTAAGACCGTACCAATAAGAACCATTATTCCTGTGATGGTAAAAGCAAGGGTGAAATTACCCATATCTCCTAATGCTCCACCTAAGATAGGACATATAATTCCACCTACACCATAGGCAAGAAATACAAACGGATAGTTCTGACCGACATTTTTTGTACCGAAAGTATCGGCAGTGATAGTTGGAAACAATGCAAAGTTTCCGCCGAAGTTAAAGCCGATTAAAGTTGCTCCGAGATAAAGCAGGTATTCATTTCCTGCCATAAATGTAAACAGTATCACAATTACTCCCTGTGTGGCGGTCATAATAATAATTGAAGTCTTTCGTCCGAGCTTATCGCTGAGCAAACCCCAGATTATTCTTCCTAATCCGTTAGCAATGCTAAAGAAAACCGCCATGGCAGTACCGGCAATTGCACTTGCTGAAACAGCATCAAAGCCAGCATTTTGTAATGCTTCAATAGGATATAATTTCATTAAACCTATAGACATTAATCCTGCTCCTGCACTAAACACAAAAGTTAAGAAGATCAGGTAAAATTGAATTTTCTTTAACATTTCATTACTTGAAAAGATAACTGTTCCGGCAGCAGCCTGTTCATTTGCCTTTGGTTCAGGTGCTTTATATCCTTTAGGTTGCCATCCTTCGGGCGGAAATATCATCCAAAATCCACCAATAATTACCATAAGAGCGAATGCAATTCCATAAAACATAAAGGTACTTGATAGTCCGATATTATCAATAAGATGACCCCATGAACCTGCCAGCTTAACCCATCCCATAGCTCCAAAACCGAATCCAGCTACTGCCAGTCCGGTTATCATTCCTTTCTTATCGGGGAACCATCTCATACCAACAGCAATTGGGACAACATAAGCAAAACCGATTCCGGCACCACCTACCAATCCTATTAAAAGTACAATTGCCCAAAAATTCGTACCTCCGAATAATCCTGCAAGAGCATATCCCAGTCCAAGAGTTATCCCGCCAATCATAGCAAGTCTTTTTGGACCCCAGGTATTTAATTTTTTTCCTGCAAAAACCATAAATACTGCAAATGCTGCTAGTCCTACAGAAAAAACAATTTGTGTTTCAAGTTTACTCCAACCTGCTGCTTTTAAATCGGGTGTAAAAACCGACCATGCGTAAATTGCACCAAGAGCTAATTGTATCAGGATAGCTCCGAGAATTACAAAGCCCCTTTTCATTACTTTTTTGTTTTCCATAAATTGGTATTTTTTAATTAATAATTTATATATAATGTAAAAAAGACACTTTATGCCGTGTTAAGCATAAAATGTCTTTTAAAGTATAACAGATAAATAGCATTATCGTTTTACCTCAACTTTTGCACCTTCAATAATTTCATCTACAACACCCGGGTCAAGCAATGTTGAAGTATCACCCAAATTAGTTGCATCACCTTCACCAATTTTACGTAAGATTCTTCTCATTATCTTACCTGAACGGGTTTTGGGCAATCCGGTTACTAACTGAATCATGTCAGGCTTAGCAATTGGTCCGATTTGTTTTGTAACTGTTGCTCTGATCTCAGCTTCGATATTTGCAGCTTCATCATCAGAAAGTTCATCACAAATTACATAAGCATATATTCCCGAACCTTTAATTGCGTGAGGGTAACCAACTACTGCAGATTCATTTACTTTTGGATGCTGGTTAATAGCATCTTCAACTTCTGCAGTACCAATTCTGTGACCTGAAACATTGATCACATCATCAACTCTACCCATAATTCTGTAATATCCTTCTTCGTCACGTTTTGCACCATCACCAGTAAAATATAATCCTTTGTATGAAGCGAAATAAGTCTGACGACATCTTTCATGATCGCCATAAGTTGTTCTGATCATACCGGGCCAAGGGAATTTAATACATAAGTTACCTTCAACACTATTACCCTTCAATTCTTTACCTTCGTGGTCAACAATAATTGGCTGAATACCCGGAAAAGGCAATGTAGCAAATGAAGGTTTTGTTGGAGTAATACCGGCAAGTGGAGTTATCATAATTCCACCGGTTTCGGTTTGCCACCATGTATCTACAATAGGACATCTTCCTTTTCCAACAAGATCGTGATACCAACGCCATGCTTCTTCGTTAATTGGCTCACCAACTGTACCAAGAACTTTAAGAGAACTAAGATCTTTGCTTGTAACAAACTCATTTCCTTGTGCTACTAAAGCACGGATAGCTGTCGGAGCAGTATAGAACTGATTTACTTTATATTTATCAACGACATCCCAGAACCTTCCTGCATCGGGCCAAGTAGGAACACCTTCGAACATAACTGTAGTAGCTCCAGCCAATAGTGGTCCGTAAACAATATACGAATGTCCTGTTACCCAGCCAATATCAGCAGTACACCAGTAAATATCACCATCACTATATTGGAATACATTTTTGAAAGTATATTCAGCAAATATCATATAACCGGCAGTAGTATGCTGCACACCTTTAGGTTTGCCTGTTGAACCTGATGTGTAAAGAATAAAAAGAGTATCTTCTGAGTCCATTACTTCAGCTTTATTTTCAGTGCTTACTCCTTTAATTGCATCGTGCCACCAAATATCTCTGCCTTCCTGCATATTAACATCTTCGCCTGTTCTTTTATAAACGATACATTTTTCAATAGTAGGGCATGATTCTAATGCTTCGTCAACAATACCTTTGATAGGAATATTCTTTGTGCCTCTGTATCCACCGTCGGAAGTTATAATAATATTTGAAGTTCCGTCAATAATACGGTCAGCTAGAGCATTAGCTGAAAAGCCTGCAAATACAATTGAATGTATAGCTCCGATTCTGGCACAAGCTAACATGGCAATTGCAAGCTCAGGAATCATTGGTAAATAAATAGTAACCCTGTCGCCTTTTTTGATACCTAATTTTAATAAGGCATTAGCAAATTGACATACTTTTTCGTATAATTCACCATAAGTTAATGTAACAGTATCATCATTAGGATCATTTGGTTCCCAGATAATAGCTGCCTGATCTTTTCTCAAAAACATGTTTCTTTCAAAAATGTTTTCGGTGATGTTTAATTTTCCATTTACAAACCAATTTATATTTGGTTCTTCAAAGTTCCATTCCAGTACTTTGTCCCATTTTTTGTGCCAATAGTAATCTTCTGCTATATTGCCCCAGAAAGCGTCAGGATTGGCTACGCTTTCCTTGTATTTTTCAAGATATTCACTCAAGCTGCTGATTTTGTTTGTCATAATTTATTTATTTTAATTTTTATTAATAATTATTTATTTGTATCGGAATTTAAAATTTTAAACTGATATATCCAGAATACTCAGGATGTTATACTATAGGCTAAGGCTCCATTCGGACTCCTTTCAGTCGTAAGGCTGAGGCTAAGACAACATACTGACTTCCTTCTGTAGTATGGCTAAGGATCTTTTCTGTTTTCGATAGATTTTATCCCGAGTACTCAGGATAAAATCTTTACAAGCCATATTTCCTTTTTTCCCTTAGCCTCAGCCTTAGCCTCAGCCTTTTATTAAATAATTTGCTAAACTATATTCATTGTTTATTCTTTAAAATAGCCGTCAGACCGCTTTTTAGACCCGCCTCAATGATTTTAATTCTTAACAAAAGCTAACGAAGAAATCTAAAATATTATTTTCCTATTATCTTTGTGCCGATTTTTTAAAAAAAAAGCAAAGATATAATATTTTTTTAAATACAGAATAAAGCCGGTAAATAATTAGTTATTTAAATTTAAACAACTTAACATGAAGATATTGATTTTAAATTGTGGCAGTTCTTCAATAAAGTATCAATTATTTGAAATTGAACATGAAGAATTATTAGCAAAAGGCATTGTTGAGAGAATCGGATTAGAC
>JADFUO010000202.1 GCA_015222115.1 Bacteroidota bacterium
AAAACTCAGTGTTTGATAAGAAAACGTCAAGAATCCCGAGTACTCGGGATTCTTGACGTTTTCTTATCAAACACTGAGTTTTCGTGCAAGGACTACTAAAGTTAGAATATAAAAGGGATCCGAACCTTCTGAGGACAAATTCAACCTGATTGGTTTAGTTCGTTGGTTTAGTTCGGAACCCTTGATTTAAGTGTGAATTTCGGAAGGATAATAAACCATTAATTAAATAATACCACATATTTATTAACCTCTTCATTGATTAGTTCCTAATTTTACAAAAAAGTTCCTGTTTTTTGTTAATTTATTTTCATTCTAAATAAGCTAATACTCCATATATTCCTGAAAAACAGACTGAAGGAAAGCTTTTCCTTCTTTAATAATTGAATCCTGAGATGTTGAATCAATATTTATGTAATAGAAATGATCAAAGCGGTTATCATAAAAGAAGTCGCCTGAAGGTCTTATCCACCCTATTCCTTCTTCAAATGCTACATAAGCAAATTCGGGACTTTCGGGATTAAGTAGGTTTTTACTCCAGTGAAATTCTTTTGTATCAATTCCTAATTGCGGTAATAGTGTTCCGACTATATCTGTTTGTGAGCCCAGTTTATCACACTTCATTCCTTTGTATTCATCATTAATCACATTACCGAAAAACAATAAAGGAATTTTATGATATTCAGGTGAAAAATAACTCCAGTTACGATATGAATAATGGCTATGGTCAGCTACAACAATAAATAATGTATTATCAAACCATGCCTGCTTCTTTGCTTTTGAAATAAAATCGCCAAGGCAGCTATCCGTGTACCAAGCCGAATTAAGATACATGTTTACATTATCACCCCAGAATATCTTTTTCTCCATAGGCATATCAAAAGGCGAGTGAGTGCTTAATGTAAATACAGATGAGAAAAAAGGTTCTTTTTCAATATTTAACTCTTGTAATTGCCAATCAAAAACAAATTCATCATGGATACCCAGCTTACCTTGCGGGATACCATCCGGAAAATCATAAATTTCGGTAATCTTATCAAAATCATTATAAATAATATAGCTTTTGATATTTCCATAAATAAGCTGCCCGCCAAAATAAAATGAAGTTGAATAACCTGCATCTTTTAATACATGATTTAAGCTTGGAAGTTTTACGAATTTATCTGGTTGTACTGTAATTGCAGAAATAGGATGTGCCGGAAAACCACTGAAAATTGAAGCCATTCCCTGCTCCGAACGGGTGCCGGGTGAATAAATGTTTGTAAAAAGTATCCCGTCTTTTTCCAGTTCCCTGAACTTTGGCGTAATGCCAGATTCACCACCAAGCGATTCTATTAAATCACCTGACCAGCTTTCCATCATTATCAAAACAATATTAGGACGTTGTGTTTTTAAAATATAGATTGTTGAATCAATTGGTGTCTTATAAATTTCATCTACAATTATTTCGGCTTCTTCGGAAGAATAAAACTTAAAAGGGTTTTTCCCTAAATTTTTCAGATTTTCAAATATGCTGATGTATAAATTAAACCCTGAATTTACTGCTGCCAGATTTAAAATATTGTGCTTTGAATAATATGACTGACTTTGATTGATTGGAATTTGTCTTATTCCCCCTCTCATTCCCACAACAAGTAAAACAGGTGTAACTAATAAAAATAAAACAGAAAATAAATAATTTCTTTTTATCCCTTTTATTTTCTGAAAAAAGAATTTCCTGTAAATAAAAAATCCGATTAAAAACTGTAAAATTAATATCCCGATAAGGATAAAAAATTTATCTGTTTCGACAGAATCATAAATTTCAGCTGGATTTGATAAATACTTTAATGCTTTGTAATGTAGCTTTGTTTTCCATTCCTCATATATTCCCAATTCTGCTGTTGTCAATAATGAATAAAGAAATAAAATTATTGCAGTATAAACTTTATTGAAAATATTCAACCAATTAGGACAGTATAACGATTGAACAAGTAATATTAAAAATGGAACTAACAGAATATAGCAAGTAGAGGCAATATCAAGATTGATCGCATACCAGAAAGAAGCAATTACTTCGCAAAAATTTATATCTTCAATAACAAGGAATTTATAATTATAAATCAGGAAAATTGCTCTAAGAAAAGCAAAAAACAATAACCAGAAAATAAATTGTTTTATTAA
>JADFUO010000203.1 GCA_015222115.1 Bacteroidota bacterium
ATTTAAGCAGTTAATCGGTTTCAAATTGCTTACTTTCTATTCAAGAGAAATGGAATGTTTTATGTGTCCAGTCTGAAATGAAACTTTTATCTTTTATCTTTCGACCAACACGGGAGTCCGTATGGATGTCTTTTATCTTCCAGTTTATCTGGGTTAGGTATTTAATAATAAAGGTTTTATAATCACTCCCACACCCCGCTAATCTTCTCCCCGCAGTACTTGCATTTGGCATCAATAATATTATTACTTATGATGCTGTAGCCTCTTCGTTCAATTAATGTTTTTTTGCAATTAGGGCAGTATGTATTTTCAGCATTACTACCCGGAACATTTCCAATATAAACATATTTTATTCCGGCATTCAAAGCAATATTTCTGGCTTTTTCAAGTGCAGATGTTGGAGTGGAAGGCAAATTGGTTAATTTGTACATAGGATGAAAACGGCTGAAATGTAAAGGATATTCATTCAAACCATTATCAACAAGCCAGTCGCACATTTTTTTTATCATATCAAAATCATCTGTCCAGCTTGGTATAATCAGATTAGTAATTTCAATCCAGACATTTTCCTGTTTAAGTATTTTTAATGTATTCAATACCGGTTGCAGAGTACCGCCAATAAGCATTTCATAAATTTCATTACTGAATGATTTCAGATCAATGTTAGCAGCATCAATATATTTTGAAATATCCCGCAAGGGTTTTGCGTTAATATAACCTGCAGTAACCAGAATATTTTTTATTCCCAGTTCCTTTGCCAGTTTAGCCGAATCATAAGTATATTCATAAAATGCAATTGGTTCGGAGTAAGTGTAGGCAATGGATTTGCATTTGTATTTTTTACATTCTTCTATCAGTCTCCATGGCATCAGGTCATAATTTCTTGTGTCTTTCGGAGAGCTTTGCGATATTTCCCAATTCTGACAGTTCAGGCAAGCTAAGTTGCAACCTGCAGTTGCTATTGAAAATGATTTGCTTGATGGTAAAAAATGGTATAATGGTTTTTTTTCAATAGGATCAACATGGGCGGCGCAAGGATTTCCATAAGCAATTGTATATAATTTCCCTTTATTATTAACTCGTGTGCGGCAATCACCGGTTTCACCTTCTTTTAAAACGCATACATGAGGACAAAGTTGACATTTAATACCTCGCGGAGTTTCAATGTAATACATTGCCTCTTTGCTCCATTTCCATAGCTCATCAGAAGGCGGCATCCCTCCCCTGCCTGATATTTTTCCTACATGGTTTGCTATTAAATCAATGCTGTTTATCCCAAGTGCCAAACCTCCCAATCCGCAAAGACTGTATTTAATAAATTCCCTTTTGGTTATATTTTTTTTATTATTTGACATCTTTTCATAAAGTTAATTATAATACTATCAATTATTAATCATATAGAAACTAAATACTTTTTTCTTTTCAATAAAATTATAACAGCAATAAGTAAATTCAACACTCCCAAAACAATACCAACTTTAATTATTCCCAGCAAAGGTATTAAAAAAGCAGAAGTTAATAAAGCCCCGAAAGCCGAGCCTAATAAATCTGAACTGTATGATTCGGCTGCGGCTGATGAGATATTCTTTTTCTGAATTTTGGATGCTAATGCAAATTGCATTCCTGTTAAAATAGCAATTAATAATGTAAGTAAAAAGAAAACCGAATGAACTATCACAGGATTTGTCTTTATTGAATCCATTATCAATAAAATAAAAGGTAATAAAATTGAGAATATTGCAATACTAATTTGAACCTTAATATAATTATTAATATTAAAAACAGGTATTATTTTTTTCATATATAACGAGCCAATGGCAAGACCTGCCATAAATATCATAATTATTATTCCTATCATTTGGTAAACATATCCGTAAATAATCTGGAAAGAAATCAGTAAAATAACCTCAATTGATGAAGCAGCAAAACCACCTCCGAATAAACCCAGATTAACAGGTTTTAAGATAATCAATAAAATAATTAAAATTAATGATAATGCTACTGCAAAATACAGGATATTTATCTTAAAATAACTTATCCACAACAATAGCTGGCGGTAATACGAAATTGGTAAAAAATCTCTGTTAACCGGGGCTTTGCCGTCTAACGAATTGGTAATAAAATCGCTTCTGAAACTAAGCAGTTCGTCATTAATATAATACTTGTTTACAAAGCTATTTTTAATTCCCTGCTTTTCAATTTTTCCGGCAATATTAATACCTATCTTACCATCGGAAGCAAGAAAATAATTTTTACCACCCGGAACAATAACAACATTGTTAAATACTTTCTTTAATGTATTGAACAGTGTGGAATTCAATTGGATAGCTTCTTCGCTTAAATAATTTTCTGTTGATGCCAGACTTATTGAAATGACTGCATTTTCAGAAAGTTTTTCTTTTAATTCTTTAAAAAATTCCAGAGTATAGTACCTGTTGATTTGTGCTGTTGTCGGCTCTGGCAGGTTGATAATGGCAACATCATAAATAAAATCATTTTCTTTTACAAAAAGTCTTGCATCTTTGTTTATGATATTTATTTTATCATTTTCAGGGATAAGTTTATATTTTTCCCCGATTTTAATCAACCATGGATTTATTTCCAAATAATCAATCTTATTAACATTGTACTTTAAAATCTCATCAAGAACCCCTGATATGCCACCTGAAACAAGTAAAATAGTTTTTGGATCAGTGTGCTGAATCATAGCATAATGTATTGCTTCTTC
>JADFUO010000204.1 GCA_015222115.1 Bacteroidota bacterium
AAATTCAAGAAATTGTAATACATTTGGACTAATCATTTTTTATATTTTTTTCAAAAATAGATAAATTTGAACTGATAAATTATTGAATTGAAGCATTAAAAATAATATATTTATATTTAGTATGAATATGTAAAGGCTGAGGCTAAGGCTAAGGCTGAGGCTGAGGTTGGAAAGACAAAAATTTAACATGTGTAAATAATTCTAATATTTTTGAATGTATAATATCCAATAATGAATAAAAACCTGGTAAAACTAACAATTTTATTATCCGCCAGTATGACTATCATGGCAGGAGCCACAATTGCTCCTTCACTTCCTCAAATGAAAGTGGTTTTTAATCATATCCCCAATGCAGAGTTCATCATTAAGTTAGTGTTAACTTTGCCATCACTTTTTATTGCTTTTGCAGCACCTTTTGCAGGATATATCATTGACCGGCTCGGCAGAAAAAAACTTTTACTTTTTTCTTTGCTTTTGTATGCCATTGCAGGAACTTCAGGGCTGTATTTAAATAATTTGTTAAGCATACTAATCGGAAGAGCTTTACTTGGCGTTTCAGTTGCAGGAATAATGACTACCGCTACAACCCTCATTGCTGACTATTATACAGGAACTGAACGACATAAAATGATGGGTTTACAAGGTGCATTTATGGCATTCGGTGGTGTTGTTTTTATTTGTTTTGGCGGATGTTTGGCAGATATTAGCTGGCGAATGCCATTTATAGTTTATGCTTTTTCATTAATAGTTTTTCTTTTAGTTTTAAAATTTATTTACGAACCAAAAAGAATTATAAAAGATACTCAGAATAACGCCCTGAAAATATCCACAAAAAAACGGTTCTCAAAAAAACTTTACATTTTATATTTTGTCGGGTTTATCGGCTTTATATTTTACTTTATGATACCGGTTGAGATTCCGTTTTTACTCAATGATCTTGGAAGTATAAGTAATACAAAAATCGGCTATTCAATAAGTATTTCCATTTTAGCCGGTGCAATTGTAGCATTAAATTATTCAAAAATAAAAATAAAATTAAGCTATCCTGTAATTTACACAATTATTTTCTGCCTGATGTGTATTGGTTTTCTGATAATTTCGTTTAGCAAAACATATTTACTGATTTTAACCGGTTTAATGATACAAGGTGCAGGATTCGGAATTTTAATGCCTAACACAAATTCATGGATTGTTGCATTGGCTCCCAAACATCTCAGAGGTCGCTTAATTGGAAATTTATCAACTGCCGTTTATCTGGGGCAGTTCCTCTCCCCTGTTTTAATACAGCCGCTAATTAATTTTAAGTCGATTAATTTTTCATTCGGTTTTGCCGGAATAATTTTATTTATTATTGCAAGTGGATTTCTGCTATTTAGTGTTTGCAAGAAAACGCCAATAACTGCGTTACGCTCATCTTAAAACTCAGTCATCCATACGGACTCCTGATTTTTAAGATTTCGTCCCGAATACTCGGGATTCTTGACATTTTCTTATCAAACACTTAGTTTTCGTGCAAAGACTATTTAAAAGATGATAATAACTTTTTCAACTATTATCCCTTTTTTGGTCATAACTGAAATATAGTAAAC
>JADFUO010000205.1 GCA_015222115.1 Bacteroidota bacterium
CTTGGTCCTTGCAAAATTAAAGAAACTATGGCTCTTGTTGATAAGCCAGATTAAAACATTAATAATTAATAACCAAACATTAAAAGGGGTAAAAATCTATGGAAGACGATAAAAATAGTAAACCAAAATTAAAGCTGGCTATATATTGGGGTGCAGCGTGTGGAGGATGTTGCGTATCAGTTCTTGATGTTCATGAAAAGCTGTTGGATATTGTAGCTGCTGCTGATTTGGTATTCTGGCCCCTTGCCCTTGATATAAAGTACAAAGATTTAGAAGCAATGCCCGATGGTTCCATTGATGTTACTTTGTATAACGGAGCAATCAGAAATAGTGAAAATCAACACATTGCCATGCTGTTAAGACAAAAAACAAAAATTTTAGTTGCTTATGGCTCATGTGCTCACATGGGCGGTATACCCGGACTGGCAAATTTTTCCACAAAAGAACTGCTATTTGACAGAATTTATTGCGATACCGAATCTACTGAAAACCCTGAAAAAATAAAGCCGCAACCCATTTATAAAGTACCCGAAGGAGAACTTAAACTGCCGATATTTTTCAATGATGTTTTAACATTGGATCAGGTGGTTTGTGTTGACTATTATATTCCGGGCTGTCCTCCTCAAACCGAACGTTTGCTTGAAGTGCTTATGGCAATTATAAAAGGAAGTGAACTTCCGTCAAAGAAATCAGTTGTCGGTGCTTACGAAAAATCTCAATGCGACGAATGTGAAAGAAAGAAAACTGAAAATAAAAAAATTAAAAAATTTTACAGACCATGGGAAATTGAAGATGATGGTGAAACCTGTTTTTTGGAACAAGGTGTTATTTGCTTAGGACCGGCAACTAGGGGAGGTTGCGGCACAAGATGTATTAAGGGAAATGCCCCCTGTCGCGGTTGTTATGGACCACCACCTGATGTATTAGACCCGGGTGCAAAAATGATGTCTGCCATTGCAACCATGATTGATGCTAATGATCCCGAAGAAATTGAAAATATTATTGAACAAATTGAAGACCCTGCCGGAACATTTTACCGATTCAGTTTGCCAAGCTCAATTATCAGAAGAAAGCTGATATAAAACATTAATAAAAAAATTAAAAAAATATAACAGAATGAAACAAATTACAATAGATCCGATTACAAGACTTGAAGGGCATGGAAAAATTGAAATATTTCTAACAGATGAGGGTGATGTGGAAAATGTATATTTCCAGGTGCCAGAACTAAGAGGTTTTGAAAAATTTTGTGAAGGCAGACCTGTAGAAGAACTTTCGCAGATTGTTACAAAAATTTGCGGTGTCTGTCCCGGATGTCATCATATGGCTTCTGGAAAAGCTGCTGATGAAGTATTTGGTGTTGAGCCCCCTCCTACTGCAAAAAAAATCAGGGAATTGTTTTATATGGCTCATTTTATGCATAGTCATATTGCACATTTTTATGCACTTGCAGCACCTGATTTTGTTGTCGGCCCTACTGCAAGCCCTGCCAAAAGAAATATTCTCGGACTAATTGAAAAAGTCGGTGTGGAAATTGGACTCGAAGTAATAAAACAAAGACGTATAGCTCAGGAAATTCAGGCATTGCTTGGAGGACATCAAACACATGTGGTTTTAAATATCCCCGGCGGAGTCAGAAAAGGTTTAACAGAACAGGAACGCGAAGATATTGAAGAAAAATCTAAAGGATTTATTGAATTTTCCAAATTCTCTATAAATTTATTTAATGATATTGTATTGGGCAATAAAGAATATCTTGACATTATTCTTAATGGTCCGTATTCTTTAAATATACATTCAATGGGTTTGGTGGATAAAAACAACAAAGTTAATTTTTATGATGGAAAAGTAAGAGTTGTAGATACAGCAGGAAAAGAACTCTGTAAATATGCACCTGTTGATTACAGGGAATTTATTGCAGAAAGAGTAGAACCATGGAGCTACTTAAAATTTCCTTATCTTAAAAAAATCGGATGGAAAGGATTTGTTGACGGACAGGATTCTGGAGTGTATCATTCAACACCTTTATCAAGACTCAATGCATCTGATGGAATGGCAACACCTCTTGCTCAGATAGAGTATGAAAGAATGTATGAAACACTTGGTGGAAAACCCGTTCATGCTACATTGGTTATGCACTGGGCACGCTTAATTGAAATGTTATACTCTGCAGAAAGAAGTCTTGAATTAGTAACCGACCCCGAAATTACAGGTAAGGAACTTAGAGTAAAAATTAACAAATCAAATATTCCTGGCGAAGGAATAGGAATTGTTGAAGCACAACGTGGTACCTTAACCCATCATTATTGGACAGATGAAAAAGGAATGGTTATGAAAGTAAATATTATTGTCGGTACAACAAATAATAACGCTCCAATTTGTATGTCATTAAAAAAAGCTGCGCAAGGTCTGATTAAAAAAGGCGTTGAAGTTACAGAAGGTATTTTGAATATGATAGAAATGGCATTCAGAGCGTATGACCCATGCTTTTCATGTGCTACTCACCACCTGCCAGGTGAAATGCCATTGATTGTGAACTTCCGTGATAAAGAAAGCAATATCATCAGAACAATTAGAAGAGATTAATGAGTATTGCACTGTCCGCAGTTTAAAACATTAAAACATTCCATTTCTCTCGTGGAAATATTAAAGGAATGGTAATAGTTCACAGCTAATATAGTTGATTATAATTTAGATTTAACCCGGAAAATTCACGAATTTTCTGCGATTAAGATTTTAATCTCAAAACCCCAGACTCACTACAAACTAAATGTCGTGCTTTAGGTCATCCCGAAGTTTCGGGATTAATTTTGGCGATCTTTATTTCTCTGCCGTCTTGGGCTACAAATAGTTCATACCTTCGGCATTATTTTAACTTTAATATTTGAGTCCCGATAGGGACAAACTATTTGTAACCCCGAACGGAAGTTCGGGGAAAAGCAATTATAACTATATTAATCCCATAGGGATGACCTATCTATAATGTTCTTTGTATTACATGAAATTTTTATCAAAGGCATTATCTTGAGTATAGTAATCTTTTTTAAAAATCTGCCTGATTTCTTAATTTTTTTGAATATTTTTACCGGCATCATTATCATCATTTTTAATATATAAAAAATGGTATCAAATAATAAAAACATACTGGTCTTGGGTTTAGGAAGTGAAATTTTAATGGATGATGGTATCTGCCCGAAATTAGTTAAATTTCTTCAAAAAAAGTATCATGATAAGCAAATTAAATTTGAAACATCATCAGTTGGCGGACTTGATATTTTGGAATTAATTCAGGGATACCAAACAGTAATATTAATTGATTCAATAAAAACCAGGAATGGTAAACCGGGAGATGTTTATTTTTTTACACTCTCTGATTTTAAAGAAACCCTTCATCTCTCAAATATTCATGATGTTTCGTTTTTAACAGCAATAAAGATGGGAATAGAAATCGGGATTAATATTCCCGAGAATATCACTATAATTGCAATTGAAATAGTTGAAGATACGGTTTTTGGAAATTCATTTACTGGCGAATTGAATGAAAAATTTCAGGAAATCGCACAATCAATTGAAAATTTCATTATACAGTTTCAAAAGAATTAAACAGAATTGCTTTTTTATTCAATATTATAATACATTTATATATCTATTATATTTTAATTTAAAATTATTCTAAATTATTAAAATAGTTATCTAATATAAAAAAAGCTATAATTTTGCATCGTTTTTTAAAAAAAACACAAATCAAATAATAATTTAACTTGTAATTTTAATATAAAGGATTGATTTTATGAGAAATATCGTAAAAAACATTATTAAGAAATATGATAATGATAAAACCAGATTGATTGATATTTTAATTGATACCCAATCAGAAATTGGTTTTTTACCTGATGAAGCGGTTGAAGAAATTGCTCAAATTCTTAATTTATCCAAAGTTGATGTTGTGCAAACGCTTTCGTTTTATCATTTCTTTTCTCAAAAACCCATCGGCGAATATGCAGTTTATTTAAATAACAGTGTAGTGGCAAACATGATGGGAAGAGTCGAAGTAGCAAAAGCATTTGAAGAAGAAGTAGGATGTGGTTTTAACAATGTTTCTGAAGATGGAAAAATCGGGTTATACAGTACTGCCTGCATTGGAATGAGTGATCAGGAACCTGCTGCAATCATTAATGGAACTGTTTTTACAAAGCTAACGCCAAACAAAGTAAAAGACATTGTTGCTGATATGCATGCTGGAAAAAATGTAAAGGAAATGTTTGATAATTATGGTGACGGTGAGAACAATTCCGAGCTTATTAAATCAATGGTTACAAACAATATCATGAAAAGAGGAAAAGTTCTGTTTTCTGATTATGAGCCTGGATCAGCACTTAAAAAAGTCATCACTATGACTCCCGAAGAAGTTATTGAAGAGCTTAAAGCATCTTATTTACGGGGTCGTGGTGGCGCAGGTTTCCCAACAGGTTTGAAATGGGATTTCTGCCGCCAATCAGAAGGAGAGATTCGTTATGTAATATGTAATGCCGACGAAGGTGAACCCGGAACATTTAAAGAAAGAGTAATTTTAACAGAATTCCCAAAATTGCTCTTTGAAGGTATGGCAATTGCCGGATATGCTTTAGATGCCAAAGAAGGTGTTTTGTATTTGCGTAGTGAATATACTTATCTAAAAGATTATTTGGAAAATATTATAAAGGAACTCAGGGAAACAAATCAATTAGGTGAAAATATTGCCGGAAAAGAAGGATTTAACTTTGATATAAGAATTCAGTTTGGTGCGGGTGCTTATGTTTGTGGCGAAGAATCTACATTAATTGAATCTACCGAAGGTAAAAGAGGCGAACCAAGAAACCGGCCTCCATTCCCTGTTCAGAAAGGTTACATGCAACAACCTACTGTTGTCAATAATGTTGAAACATTATGCAATGTTGTTAAAATTATGTTGAATGGCGCCGACTGGTACACAATGATGGGAACAAGAGAAAGCAGCGGTACAAAATTAATTAGTGTTTCTGGCGATTGTAAGTATCCGGGTGTTTATGAGATTGAATGGGGTTTAAGAATCAGGGATATGCTTGAGATGATTGGTGCAGAAGATATTCAGGCTGTTCAGGTTGGTGGACCATCAGGTTCTTGCATCGGAAAAAGAAGCTTTAAACGTACAATTTGTTATGAAGATTTTCCAACTGGAGGGTCAATGATGGTTATTGGTAATAAGCGTAATTTATTAAATGATGTAGTAAAGAATTTTATGGAATTTTTTATTGAAGAATCATGCGGTTCGTGTGTACCTTGCCGTGCATTAACTGTGATACTTAAAAATAAGCTGGAAAAAATCTTATATGGTAACGGAGTAACGAATGATTTGGCTGAACTTGAAAAGTGGTGTAATATGATGAAAGAATCAAACCGTTGCGGTTTGGGTCAAACTGCAGCTAATCCGATTTTAACCTCACTTAAGAATTTCCGTGAAAAATATGAAGAATTAATAAATAAAGATATTGAATTTGATTCAGGTTTTGATTTGAGTGCTGCAGTTGCCGAATCATGCGAAGCCGTTGATAGAATACCTAATTTATAACGAATATAAAATTTTTAAAAATATGAGCGAAAAAATTAAATTTACAATTGATGATAAAGAATGTTTTGCCGAAAAAGGACAAAATGTTTTGGACGCAGCAACTGATAACGGCATATTTATTCCGGCTCTTTGTCATATAAGAGGTGTTAAACCTGCCGGAGCATGTCGTCTTTGCAATGTTAAAATTGCAGGCAGACTGATGACCGCATGTACAACGCCCGTAGAATCCGGTATGGAAATTGAAAATGATATTCCCGAAATACAGGACCTTAGATTAGCTATCATTGAAATGTTGTTTGTTGAAGGAAATCATTTTTGCCCTGCTTGTGAAAAAAGCGGTAATTGCGAGTTACAAGCCCTTGCATATCGTTATCAAATGATGGTACCTCGCTTTCCTTACGAATTTCCGGTAAAGGAAATTGACGCTTCCATCCCCAAACTGATAATTGATCACAACAGATGCATTCTTTGTAAACGCTGTATCAGGTCATTTAAAGATGAAAACGGGAAAAATATATTTGCATTCAAAAAAAGAGGTCATAAACTTCAGATTAATATTGATGAAAAATTATCAGCAAATCTGTCTGATGAAATGGCTCAAAAAGCTATGGATATTTGCCCCGTCGGAGCAATTATCCATAAAGGAAAGGGCTTTGATGAACCTATCGGTACACGTAAATACGACAAAGTGCCTATCGGTAGTGACATAGAAAGTGTAGTTTAAAATTCA
>JADFUO010000206.1 GCA_015222115.1 Bacteroidota bacterium
AACATTATCTGCAACTTTAACATTTACTTCACAAGGTCCGTAAGTTACTGAAGCAATTCCCTGATCATGAGTTGCCATCCACATATATTCGACAAATAGTGGCCAGCCCTGGTGCATGTTTGCAAGGCAGCATGGATAGTTTGGCATCAAACCATAGATATTGGAAGAATTTCCATTTGTGCTCCATTCACGTGAAGTATCTGACACAATAACCTGATTAGCTTGTTGGTCATACTGATGTGCCCATAAATCGGGTGTCATTGTTCCCGGAAGACAATTATAAGCCAAAAGCTCAAGACGGTCACCAAAAGCAGGGTCACCGAAAATCTCAAACAAATTTTCAAGAGAATACATGTATTCAACAATACCACAAAGCTCTGTTCCTTGTGTTGGTCTTTTTCCTGATAAATGCTCATCACCTGAAAAACGTCCGCCTGCCTGTCCGTGATTTTTATCCAAATTATTTATCCCTTGATAAACAGCATCTTTAAAACAATTATCTTTTGATTGCTGATACCATAATCCGGGATATTTAACAGCCATTGCAACGTTTACCACATGAGCCGTTAAACCATCGCTTTTCCAATGATAAGGTATTCTATTATTTACTAATGCAACACTATCCCATGGGAAATCAATAAAATATGATGGCCAGTCAAAACTGTTATAAAAAATTGAGTCAATAACATTTAGTATGTCAGGATTGTCTGTTCTGCGATATAACCAATATCCTGTGATGGCATTTTCCATTGCCCGTACTCCGCGCCAGTCTTTATCGGGCCAATCAGGCGGATTATCATGTAAATATTTAAAATAATTTGAAAGTAATTCTATTACCCGTTTATCCTTTGTGGCTTCATAATATGGTATTAAAACTTTCATGGCAACTGCCAGTGGCCAGCGATCATTATTTTTTGCAGGACCAAACCATCCATCCGGTTGACCGCTATTTAATATCCACTCAATCCACGGTTTGGTTTTATCAATTAGCCGTTCATCTTCAAGTATGTATGCTAACGGTACAAGCCCGTTTAAATAATAAGGACCGCGTTCCCATGATTCACCTTCTCCGCCTTTCCATGCAGAATTGATCAAATCATCCCAGAATTCATCAAGATGACCGGTTAATCCATTGCTTTGAGCAACAAGCTGGTCTTTAAGCCAACCTTCAGGTTTTATTGCTCCTAACGGAAGTTTCACAAACTTTTTTTGCAATAAGGGCTCCTTGTTAACCGGATAAAATTTATTTACAGACATTTTGCCACAACTATTATAAATTAATAAAAAACTAATTATTAAAAGTAAAACAAGATTTGATTTTTTCATATTTATTTTTAAAAAAGCATGTTTATAAAATACTTAACAAAGATAATAAAGTGATAATAAAAGCTATAAAAAAAAATCAGTATCAATTTTGTATTTGTAAAAAATAAAGGTGTATATTTGCACTCATTTTTGAAAATTATTTAAAATACAATCAAAATGGGCAAGAAGGAATTATTACAATACGTTGAAGACCAGATAGAAATAAAAAAATTTCCGAACTTTAAGGCTGGCGATACCATTACTGTTCAATATAAAATTATAGAAGGTAGTAAAGAACGTTTACAAAATTTTCAGGGCGTAGTATTACAAAGAGTTGGAAGCGGTCCCACAGAAACTTTTACTGTTAGAAAAATATCAGGAAATACAGGAGTGGAAAGAATATTCCCAATTTCTTCTCCATTTATTAAAAATATAACCATTAATAAAAAAGGTGTTGTCAGAAGAGCCCGTATTTTTTACCTCAGAAAATTAAGAGGTAAAAAAGCAAGAATTAAAGAAGCAAGAATATAAATTTAAAGCCCCAAAAAACGGGGCTTTTTTATTTTAAAACGAACTATAATTAGTGTCCGTCTATAAAGTCACGTTCTAACAATTTAAGATTTTAGAATTCAGATTTAAAAT
>JADFUO010000207.1 GCA_015222115.1 Bacteroidota bacterium
ACTAAGACCAATCCTGCAAAATACTTTGCTAAAATTATCTCTAAGTCTGTCAAGGGCTGAGTTAGTAGAATTTCAATTGTTCCGCTTTTTTTTTCATCAGCAAACAAACGCATTGTTATTGCCGGAATTAAAAATAAGAACACAATCGGTGCAAGCATGAATAGATTTTCAATGCTGGCATAACCAAAATCCAGGATATTAAATTCCAATGGAAACACCCACAAAAACAGCCCGTTGATCAATAGAAAAACAGTTATAACAATATAACCTATCAACGAACTAAAAAAACTGCTGATCTCTTTTCTAAACAGTGTAATCATATTCAGCTCTTAAAAAATAAGTGTGCTAAATTAAGAATTTTTATGGAAATGAAAAAAGGTATTGCTAAAGGATTGATTAAATTTGATTATCAGCTTTTATACATTTTTATATTTACTAAAAGTACCTACTAATAATATTATTCGTAATTTTATCCATTCTTTTTAAATCATTATGGATATTAATAATAACCCGCAATTACAACTCGCTTACGATTTCGTGCAGTTTACCGGAAAAAATATTTTCCTGACCGGAAAAGCAGGCACTGGAAAAACCACCTTTTTGCATAACCTGAAGAAACATTCACCCAAACGTATGGTCGTTGTGGCGCCAACGGGTGTGGCAGCTATCAACGCTTCAGGTGTTACGATTCATTCCTTTTTTCAGCTTTCTTTCGGACCCCAATTGCCGGATAATAAAACATCTGAATTTAAAAATCAGGAAAGGCAAGCTAAAGTTAAGCGGTTCAGCAAAGAGAAAATAAATATCATCAAAAGTATGGATTTGCTGGTCATTGATGAGATCAGTATGGTAAGAGCTGATTTGCTGGACGGTATCGACAACACCTTACGCAGGTTTAGAAACAGAAATATTCCCTTTGGTGGTGTTCAACTGCTAATGATTGGTGACCTACAGCAACTTGCCCCGGTAGTGAAAGATGATGAACGGAGTCTGCTCCGGAATTATTATGATACGCCTTTTTTCTTTAGTAGCAAGGCATTGCAGCAAACCCAATACGTCAGCATCGAACTGCAATATGTTTACCGGCAAAAAGACGAACATTTTATTAAACTGCTTAATAAAATCCGTGACAATCAAATAGACCAAGATGTTATTGATAAACTCAATGTAAGATATAAACCTGATTTTAACCATGATAATACTGGTTACATCATCCTCACTACCCATAATGCCAAAGCAAAACAAATTAATGATTCGAAGTTGAGCCGGTTACCAGGGAAAATACATACTTTCAAAGCAGAAGTTTCCGATAATTTCCCTGAATACACATATCCAACCGATTTTGAATTAAAGCTAAAAGCAGGGGCACAGGTAATGTTTGTAAAAAACGACCCTGATCCCGCTAAGCAATTTTATAATGGCAAAATAGGAACGGTCATCAAAATAAATAATGATGTTGTGAAGGTGAATTGTGTGGGTGATGAGGAACCCATAAACGTTGTGCCGGTGGAATGGCAAAAAATGAAGTATGTGCTTGATGAAGAAACCAAAGAAATTAAAGAAACCGTTGAAGGTATTTTTACACAATATCCGCTGAAGCTGGCATGGGCTATTACCATACATAAAAGCCAGGGATTGACTTTTGAGAAAGCCATTATTGATGCACAGGCAGCCTTTGCACACGGACAGGTTTATGTGGCACTTAGCCGTTGCAAATCGCTGGAAGGTCTCATTTTGAGCACTCCAATTCAAAAACATAGCGTAAAACACGACAGAACAGTTGAAAGTTTCACTAAGCATTATGAAGAAAATCAACCCGACAGGGCAGAACTTGAAACATCAAAAAAAGCTTATCAACAACAATTGCTAACCGACCTTTTTGATTTTGATACTTTACAAAAATTCATCTTTTATTCCTTTAAATTATTAAAAGAGCATTCGGGTAGTTTACAGGGAAACCTGACGGTTATTTTTATGGAAATGAACAAAAAGGTAAAAGAAGAGATAACAGATGTATCAGAGAAATTTCGCAACCAGCTTCTGAATTCGCTTTCAAAAGAGAGTGATGTAGAGAAAAATGCTGCTTTACAAGACAGAATAGAGAAAGCCGGCGTTTATTTTTCAGGAAAAATTAAAGAATTGGTCGCAGATAAGATAGGGAATATTACAATAGAAACAGACAATAAAGCAGTACGTAAATCAGTGAAAGATGCGGTTAATAAATTGCTACTGGAGGCATCATTCAAATCTTCCTGTTTGCAGGCTTGCCAAAAAGGTTTTGTTGTGAAAGATTATTTGGAGGCAAGAGCCAAAGCTTCTCTTGATGATAATGCCTTAAAACCTGTCAGGAGAAAATCATCTGAATCGGTTGGTACCGACATTGCCCACCCTGGTTTTTACAAGCGTCTTAAAGCTTGGCGGGATGCCAAAGCCGGCGAACTCGATTGGAAAGTTTATATGGTTTTACAATTGAAAACAATGAGGGAGTTGAGTGCCAAACTACCTGTTACCCATCAGGCGCTAAAAACAATTAAAGGGCTTGGAAAAAAAAAATTGGAAATGTTCGGCATAGATCTGCTTGAAATAATAATTTCATATCGCAAAGAAAACAATATAGAATCCGTTCCTTTTGAAGAACCTGAAATTACTATTAAAGTCCCTGAGAAAAGTAGCAAGCAAATTAGCTTTGAACTGTGGAAAGCCGGAAAAACCATAGAAGATATTGCCAAAGAAAGACAATTTGCCACATCTACCATTGAAGGGCATCTTGCATATTTTGCAGGCACGGGAGATATATCTGTTGATGAAATAGTAAGTGCTGAAAAAGTAAAACGTATATCGGATTTTTTTCAAAAGCAGAAAACCACCCTGTTAAGTGAAGCAAAAGTAGCTCTCGGCGAAGATGTTACTTATAGTGAGTTGCGTTTTGTGTTACATCATCTGAGGTTTAAAGGTGAGATAAAGGATTAATATCTTTAACAGAAGAAAATATAAATAGAAATCCACGAAACTTGTCCGTATGGATGCACGAATAAAAAACTACTCAACCTCATCCTTCAAATTCAATCATTACAGTATCATTAATTCCTAATCCTAACAAGCCGCTTGCATTGCCTTGGTTGATAGCAATTTCCAAATGACCATTTGAACCAAAAATTGCTACGATCTCTCCTACAGGAACATCATTGTATGATTTATAGATTTTATTGATGCTTTCGCCACGGAACAAAACTGAGAATTTTCTGCCTTTACCAATTTTCTTAAACAACTGTTCGGTTATATTTGTAATTACATTTTCAAAAGAATCAATGTAAATTATTATGCCTTTAATAATATTTTTTTCAACTGCAGGTTTGAATAATATTTTTTCATTTACTTTTTTTCTTTCAACGCCCAAATCTTCAATTTTTTTGCCCTCTGCAAGATGTATTGCAGCTTTAACAAACCTGTCGCGTGTAGAAAATGTAAAATAATCCGAATCCTGCATAATGTTTAATTCAATAATTTTTTTTGGTGGTTTGTCAAAGATCATTGAAAAAATTCCATTATCAGTGCCAATAAAATAATGATCATTAATAAAGACAACAGTATGAGGATTTTTATCAGATTCTTCGGTATTCACACCGATAATATGAATAGTGCCTTTGGGGAAATTCTTATAACAATTCTTCAGAATAAAAGCAGCTTGTTCAATATTGAAAGGGGCAACCTGATGTGAAATATCTATAATTTTTACATCAGGAAGCAGACTTAAGATACTTCCCTTTACTGCTCCTATATAATGATCACTGTGTCCCCAGTCGCTTGTTAAAGTAATTATTGGCATATATAACGAGTAACAAAAATTAAATTAATTTTGCAGTATTCAAAATTACAAATAATATTATTGAGTCTGGTCTAAAAAGTAAAAAATTTAAAATGACAGCCATCGGATGACTTTTTTAATTAATAGATATAATTTTTTATGAGCGAAAAAATCATTAGCATTGAATCATACAACCCCGTTGAAATTTTTGGGGTAAATGACACAAATCTTGAACTGTTTAAAAAATTCTTTCCTAAACTAAAGATAATTGCCAGAGGTGATATGATCAAAATTATTGGTGATGAAAAACAGGTAAATAATTTTGATAAAAAATTTTCACTACTTCTTTTGGTTTATGACAAATTTGGGAAAATATCTGAAAATGACATTCTACAATTGATGGAATCTGAAGAAAACCACTTTCTTACAAATACCGAAAAAAACAATGATATTCTTGTTCATGGCAGGAACGGCTTACTGGTTAAAGCCCGGACAGTAAACCAACACAAGATGGTTGAAAGTTGCAAGAAGAACGACCTGATAATTGTAATTGGTCCGGCTGGAACCGGAAAAACATATACTGCCGTTGCCTTGGCTGTACAGGCATTAAAAAATAAACAAGTCAAACGGATTGTTCTGACCCGACCGGCAGTTGAAGCAGGTGAAAATCTTGGCTTTTTACCGGGTGATCTTAAGGATAAATTAGACCCTTATCTGCAACCTTTGTATGATGCTTTGCGCGATATGCTTTCTACTCAAAAACTATTATCATATTTAGAAGACGGTACCATTGAAATTGCTCCGCTGGCATTTATGAGAGGAAGAACTCTTGATAATGTGTTTGCAATTTTGGATGAAGCCCAAAATGCTACTCAAAAGCAATTAAAAATGTTCCTTACCAGAATGGGACGTTCGGCAAAATTTATCGTTACAGGAGATATTACTCAAATTGACCTGCCACAAAATCAAAACTCAGGGCTGATTCATGCAAAAACAATTTTAAAAAATATTCCAGGAATAAGCTTTATTTTCCTTGACGAAAGAGATATTATCAGGCACAGATTAGTGATAAAAATCATTAAAGCTTATCAAGGAAATAAATAATTTAATAAATGTAATTATGAAAAATGCAATAACAAAAACAAACTTCAATTTTCCAGGCCAAAAAAATTTGTATAAAGGTAAAGTGAGAGACGTTTATAGTATCAATGAAGAATTACTGGTAATGATAGCCACGGACCGCATTTCGGCTTTTGATGTTGTCTTGCCAAAAGGAATACCATATAAAGGACAGGTTCTGAATCAGATAGCTGCAAAATTTCTGGATGCAACCAAAGACATTGTTCCAAACTGGAAAATTGCTGTTCCTGATCCGATGGTAACTGTCGGGAAACTTTGTGAGCCATTTAAGGTTGAAATGGTTATACGTGGTTATTTGTCAGGACATGCATGGCGCGAATACAAGCAAGGTAAAAGGGCAATATGTGGTGTGCAAATGCCGGATGGAATGAAAGAAAATGACAAGTTCCCCGAACCTATCATCACTCCTACAACTAAAGCTGACATCGGTCATGATGAGGATATTTCAAAAAGGGAAATTGTTGAGCAGGGTTTGGTTTGCGGTATGGATTATATGATACTTGAACAATACACAAAAGAATTATTTGAGAGAGGTACAGAAATTGCAGAAAAAATGGGTTTGATATTGGTTGACACTAAATATGAATTTGGTAAAGTTGCTGACAAAATTTATCTGATTGATGAAATTCATACACCGGATTCATCAAGATATTTTTACAAAGAAGGCTATGAAGAACGGCAGGCAAAAGGTGAACCACAAAAGCAACTTTCAAAAGAATTTGTCAGAAAGTGGTTAATGGAAAACGGCTTTCAGGGTAAAGAAGGACAGCATATCCCTGAAATGACAGATGAATTTGTTAACCTTGTTTCAGACAGGTACATTGAATTGTATGAAAATATTACTGGTGATGAGTTTGAAAAATCTGATGTAACAAATGTTCTGTCAAGGGTTGAAAATAACATTCTTGAATTTCTCTCCAAATACAAATCATCAAACAAATAATTTTAAAAATATGATACCTTTCTCTCCGCCACGCATGGATCAAAAAATTATTAAAGAAGTAATTGATACTCTGAAATCAGGGTGGATAACTACAGGTCCGAAAACAAAATTGTTTGAAAAAAATATCACAGAATATGCCGGACATAAAAAAACTTTATGCGTAAGCTCAGGTTCTGCCGGATTGGAATTAATGCTAAGATGGTTCGGCGTATGTGAAGGAGATGAAGTTATCTTGCCTGCATATACATATTCGGCAACTGCAAATGTTGTTATTCATTGCGGGGCAAAGCCGGTATTTGTTGATATTAATAAAAATGATTTTAATATCTCTGTAAAGGAAATTGAAAAGGCAATAACTAACAAAACAAAAGTTATTATGCCTGTTGACCTTGCAGGATTTCCATGCGATTATAATGAAATTAATGCTTTGGTCAGAAAAGATAAGATAATTAAAAAATTCCATCCGAAAACCAAAGAACAGGAAAAGTTAGGAAGGATACTAATTTTGGCTGATGCTGCACATTCAATCGGGGCTGAATATTATGGAGGAAAAACAGGAGCCCTGACCGACATCACAGTGTTTTCATTTCATGCAGTAAAAAACCTTACTACTGCCGAAGGAGGTGCTGTTTGTTTAAATTTACCCGAACCTTTTGACAATCAAAAAATTTATAATTATCTTAATATAAAATCTCTTCACGGACAAACTAAAGATGCATTAGCCAAAGTTGAAGTCGGTAACTGGAGATATGACATTATTGAAGCGGGTTATAAATACAATATGACCGATATCCAGGCTTCTATGGGATTGGTTGAACTGACTCGTTATGATGAAGATATGCTTGTAAAAAGAAAAAATATTTTTGATGATTATTCAGCAGCATTTTCAATATTTAACTGGGCACAACTACCTGTTTACAAAACAGAAAACAAAATTTCATCATACCATGTTTATCTTTTAAGAATTAAAAATATCAACGAAAGGCAAAGAGATAAAATCATACAATTAATTTTTGAAAAAGGTGTTTCAGTAAACGTTCATTTCATTCCGTTACCTATGATGACCTACTATAAAAATCTTGGATATGATATAAATAATTATCCTGTTTCTCTCGACAATTATTCAAGAGAAATCAGTTTGCCTGTTTATTATGACCTGACAAAAAAAAATGTCAAAAAAATAATTAATGCAGTTATAAAATCTGTAGAAGAAGTGCTTTCACAGATATCTGAAAAATAAAACAAATATGCTAAAAAGACTGTTCGATTTTTTTTTCTCTTTAATCGGATTAATAATATTATCACCTTTGATTTTTATTATTTCTATCCTGATAATTATTGATTCAAAAGGTGGTTTTTTTTATAAGCAAAAAAGAGTTAGGAAAAATAACAGGGATTTTTCTTTAATCAAGTTCAGAACCATGAAAACCGGTTCCGACATGCAGGGCTTGCTTACTGTTGGCAGTAAAGACAGCAGAGTAACAAAAACCGGATATTTCTTAAGAAAACAC
>JADFUO010000006.1 GCA_015222115.1 Bacteroidota bacterium
AAATATAAATTGATTTAAAAGTTATTTGATAACCTATTCTTTTTCAATTTGCATAAAACCTAATTCCAGTGGGGTTTTTCTGCCGAAAATTTTAACCATGACTTTCAGTTTTTTCTTTTCCTCATTAATTTCTTCAATTATTCCACTGAAACTGTTAAAAGGTCCATCAGTAACTGTAACTGTTTCACCTACTATAAAAGGTACATTAATTTCTTCTCCCTTTTCTGCCAGTTCATCAACTTTACCTAAGATTCTGTTTACTTCTGATGGGCGAATAGGATCAGGTTCTCCCTTAGTTCCTAAAAAACCTAATACATTTGGTATGTGTCTGATAATATGAGGAATTTCGCCAACTAATTCAGCTTCTATAAGAACATAACCCGGAAAGTAATTTCTTTCCTTACTTATTTTTTTCCCTTTTCTTACCTGGTAAACTTTCTCGGTCGGGATAAGTACTTGTGAGATATAATCTTTCAGATTAAGACGGCTAATCTCATTTTCAAGGTATTCTTTTACCTTTTTTTCTTTACCACTAATCGCCCGTATAACATACCATTTTTTGACTTGCTCGCTCATAATTTATACTAAGGAATTATTTTGATTATTATCAAATAACAAAATATTAGATTATGAAAAATTTATTAAAAAAGTTTATAAAAATTTTCCAATAAAGTTTGAAATGACATATCCATCAAATAAACGATTAAAGCGATTATAAGGGAAGCAATGGATACAACAATTGCACTGCTTTGCAATTCATTCCATGTTGGCCAGGAAACTTTATGAATTAATTCATCATAACTTTCCTTAATGTAAGTTTTAAATTTTAATTTAGCCATTTAATCTAATATTTTTGCACGGGTGGTAGGATTTGAACCCACAACCAATGGTTTTGGAGACCACTACTCTACCAATTGAGCTACACCCGTATAATTATATACACTTTTTTTATATGGCATAAGGTATTCTGAAAAAAATCAGAATACCTTAAACATATTACCTGTGAATTTATTATATTATTAATCTAAAATTTCAGTTACCTGACCGGCTCCGACAGTTCTACCGCCTTCACGGATTGCAAAGCGCAAACCTATGTTCATTGCGATCTCGGAAATCAGTTTAACTTCTATTGTCAGGTTATCACCGGGCATTACCATTTCAATACCTTCGGGAAGGAAAATTTCACCGGTAACGTCAGTTGTTCTGAAATAAAATTGCGGACGATACTTATCATGGAATGGTGTATGTCTTCCTCCTTCTTCTTTTTTAAGGATATAAACTTCTGCTTTAAAATGTTTATGAGGAGTTACTGAACCGGGAGCTGCAATTACCATACCTCTACGGATTTCCTTCTTGTCAATACCTCTTAACAGAAGACCTGCATTATCACCTGCTTCACCCCGGTCTAATATTTTCCTGAACATTTCAACACCGGTTACAACTGATTTGAGTTTTTCAGCACCCATACCGATTATATCAACAGGGTTGCCGGTATGAATAATACCGGTTTCAATTCTACCTGTGGCAACAGTACCACGGCCTGTAATAGAAAATACATCTTCGACAGGCATTAGAAATGGTTTGTCAATATCTCTTTTAGGTAACGGAATCCATGTGTCACAAGCTTCCATTAATTCAAAAACTTTATCTACCCATTTTTTTTCCTGATTTAATGCACCTAATGCCGAACCTTGAATAACAGGAGTGTTTTCGCCATCAAATTCGTAGAATGAGAGCAACTCTCTGATTTCCATTTCAACTAATTCTAACAATTCATCATCATCAACCATATCAATTTTGCTCATAAAGACAACTAACTTAGGTACACCAACCTGGCGAGCCAAAAGAATATGTTCACGTGTTTGTGGCATTGGTCCGTCAGTAGCAGCAACAACTAATATTGCACCGTCCATTTGAGCTGCACCGGTAACCATGTTTTTTACATAGTCGGCGTGCCCCGGACAATCAACGTGTGCGTAATGCCTGTTCTCGGTTTGATACTCAACGTGTGCAGTATTAATTGTTATACCTCTTTCTTTTTCTTCAGGTGCATTGTCAATTTCATCGAATGACATATAAGTTGCTAAACCTTTGTCTTGAAGATTTAATGTAATGGCAGCGGTTAAAGTGGTTTTTCCATGGTCAACATGACCTATAGTTCCAATATTAACATGCGGTTTTGAACGATCAAATTTTTCTTTAGCCATATTAAAAAATATTTAATTAAAATTGATTACAAAATATATAAAAAAATAATTAAGTTGTTTATTTGAGCCAATGACGAGAGTTGAACTCGTGACCCCTTCCTTACCAAGGAAGTGCTCTACCACTGAGCTACATCGGCTTAAATAATTTTTGAGCGGAAAACCGGGCTCGAACCGGCCACCTACAGCTTGGAAGGCTGTCGCTCTACCAAATGAGCTATTTCCGCTTAATAATTTACGATTATATTATTATATCGTAAATTTAAAATTATTTGTGGGGAGAGGAGGATTCGAACCTCCGAAGGCTTCGCC
Source organism: Bacteroidota bacterium (assembly GCA_015222115.1). GTDB lineage: Bacteria > Bacteroidota > Bacteroidia > Bacteroidales > JADFUO01 > JADFUO01. Next base: position 2,517 of record JADFUO010000006.1, read on the forward strand.
AACAGATTTACAGTCTGCCCCATTTAACCGCTCTGGAATCTCCCCGAATTTAATTTACGATTGTAATAAAATTTCAAGGGACTTAGAGCCGATGGACGGATTCGAACCGCCGACCGGCTGATTACAAATCAGCTGCTCTGACCAACTGAGCTACATCGGCATAGTATTATATACCGATAATTGTTCAATTATTAATTTTTAAAATGCTTTCCAGGGAATATATTCTGGAAAGCTAATTACCTCGGCATAAGCTAAATAACCCTTGTTCATTAAATAAAAAAACAGACCTTTTTAAAAAGGTCTGCAAAAATATAAATTATTATATTAATATACAAAGTTTTTTTTAGTTTTCTGAATAAATATTTTACATTATTTAGTTTCTTATTTTTTCCTTATGTTTTTTTAGTTGCCTGCGAAGTGCTTCAACGGTTATATCAATGGCTTCTTCAAAAGATTTGCTTCGTTTTTTCGCAAAAAGATCGTACCCCTTTATTTTTAATCTGATTTCGGCAATTTTATTCTCATGACTGCCATTATTTGAAAGCTTTAATATAACATCACTTCCAATGACGCCATTATAAATATTAGCTAATTTTTCAATCTTTTCATTAATAAACGAATCTAATTTTTTATCGGTTTTGAAATGTACTGAATTGATGTTAACTTTCATAATTCATCTCCTGTTTTTTATGCCCTTGGATGAGCTTGTTTATATATAGATTTTAATTTGTCAATTGTGTTATGTGTGTATATTTGTGTTGCTGAAAGATTACTGTGTCCGAGCAATTCTTTGATCGTATTCAGGTCAGCGCCATTATTTAACATATGTGTGGCGAAAGTATGACGTAACACATGAGGGCTTCTTTTATTAAGTGTTGTGATTTTACTAAGGTAGGATTTCACAATTCGGTAAATTAGTTTGTTATAAGTTTTCTTTCCTTTTTCGGTTACAAAAAGAAATTTACCTGACTCTTCCAGATTAAATTTTTTATTTTTTTCTGTTAAGTATTCATTAAGTAATACTTTTAGCTTATTACTAAACGGAATAATTCTTTCTTTATTTCTTTTTCCTAAAATTTTTACGGTGTTGTAACTGAAATTAAAATCAGTTTCTTTTAAATTTACCAATTCCGATAATCGCATTCCTGTAGCATAAAATAATTCAAGGATTGTTTTGTCTCTGATGGCATTAAAACCTTCTCCAAAATTGATTTCATCAAACAAAAAATTAATTTTTTCCTGTTCAATAAAAGCAGGTAATCGTTTTGAAGATTTTGGAGGAATTATTTTATGCATTGGATTTTCGCTGATTTCACCTTCACGGATAAGAAATTTGAAAAAGGATTTCAGTGTGGATAATTTGCGGTTAATTGTTCTTGTTGAAATGGAGTTTTCCATTAAATTAACCAACCAAGACCGGACTATTGAATAATTAATATTTTTTATATCGGTTGTTTCGTACTGCTCGGAAATAAATGAAAAAAACTGGTCTAAATCTTTTTTATAGGCTATTACAGTATGTTTTGAATATCTTTTCTCGTACTGTATATATTGAATATATCTTTCTATTGTCATAAAAAAATCAGGAAGAAAATTTCAGTTTCAAATATACAAAAAAAATAATTAAAAACAAAATTTCTTCCTAAAATATATTAAAAAAAATGATAAAGTTTAAGTTTGGTCTTGTAGTTTCAGGTTTTTAATATAAATAGCTTTTAACTTTTGCTCTCTTTTTTTAATAGATGGTTTTGTGAATTTTTGCCTTTCTCGCAATTCTTTTACAACACCGGTTTTTTCAAATTTTCTTTTGTACTTTTTTAAAACTCTTTCAATGTTTTCACCTTCTTTTACAGGTATGATAATCATGCTTTCCTCTTTTCTTTAATAAAAAAATAATTTTTGGATGTGCAAAATTATAAAATTATTGTTAATATAACAAAGATTTATCCGTAATATTTTTTCATTGCAAAAAATTGGAAAATTTCTTAGTTCTTTATTTTAAAAAATAATTACTAAATTTGAGAGTTCTTAATTTCTAATTTATAATTTATAATGCCCATTGCCCGTTTAAAAGATATTGATTTATATTATGAAGTTCACGGAGAAGGCGAACCATTACTTCTTATTGCAGGTTTGGCAAGTGACTGTCAGAGCTGGCAGCTTGTAATTAATGGTTTATCAAAGCAATTTAAACTGATAATTTTTGATAACCGTGGTATAGGTCGCAGCAGCTCTGTTGAATTGCCTTATACTGTTAAACACATGGCAGACGATATTAATGAGCTTCTTAATTATCTGAATATTGAAGCAGCACATATATTAGGACATTCAATGGGAGGATTTATTGCTCAGGAATTAGCAATAAATTACCCCCACCGCATTTATAAGCTTATTTTAGAAAGTACAGCACCATTTTCTTCAAAGAGAAATAATTATCTTTTTGAAAATATGCTTAAAGCCCTTGAAAGTGGAATAGATTATGATTTATGGATTCGTAATTTTTTATTCTGGATTTACACACCAAAACTCCTGAATAACAAAAGAAATATTGAGAATCTTGTTCAATTTGTTATGGAAAATCCATATCCACAATCCAATAGAAGTTTTCAGCAACAAATTGAAGCGACTTCAAATTTTAACTCAACCGAAAGACTTTATAAGGTTGAAGCCGAAACACTTGTGCTGATAGGCGAAGAAGATATTCTTATTAAGCCGAAGGAATCCGAACTGCTTTATCAGGGGATATCAAGAGCAACCTATCCTGTTTATATTGAAAAAGCAGCCCATGCTATCCATAATGAAAACCCAAAAGCATTTATTCATGCTGTAATAAGTTTTATCTATAAATATGTGAGGTAAATTGGATGCATTTATTATTATGCCAAATCACGTTCATGGAATAATTATTATTGATAAAAAATATAACGATAATAATAAAAATGAAACAATCAATAATTTGAATAATGGGATAACGGATAATTCAATGGGCAATACAACGTAACGTGATTGGCGTGGAATGGTTTGATTGTAGAGACAAGGCATGCCTTGTCTCTACAC
>JADFUO010000208.1 GCA_015222115.1 Bacteroidota bacterium
GTTGACAAGATAAAAGATCCCTAGACTTCGCATAGGCGTTAACTTCAGTATTAAAATGATTATTTTATATGTATAATTGAATATCGGTAATGGTAAAGGTTAGGAAGCCGGTTTGGGTAAAGGAAAAAGCTTAGGTGTAAAAAAAACTTTACCTTTACCTCTAAACCAAACAGGCCTCTTAACCCTAATCCTATAACCTAAATAAATCAAAATATTTAAGTTAACGATAATGCGATAGCTATCAGGATGGGAGTAAACTTTTAACATTAGGAGTTATTATATATTGCTTTCGGGTAATCCAATGAATAGTGCAAGCCCCTGCTTTCTTTTCTATACATTGCCATTTTAATGATAAGGTAAGCAACATTAATTAAATTTCTCAGTTCGCAAATTTTTACTGTAAGAATAGATTTTTCGTAAAGTTTTTCGTTTTCACGATAAATTATTTCAAGTCTGTCTAAAGCCCGTTTTAATCGCAGATCCGACCGTACTATACCAACATAATTACTCATTATCAATTGTAATTCCTTTAAAGATTGAGTAACTAAAATCATTTCTTCGTTTAAAACCGTACCTGAAGCATCCCAGTCAGGAATTTCATTACAAAATTCAATAGACTTTATTTTGCTTATTGAATCCAAACTTGCTCTGTGCGAAAACACTGCCGATTCAAGCAATGAGTTAGATGCCAGCCGGTTTGCACCATGTAATCCTGTTGAAGCACATTCGCCCGTAGCAAAAAGATTTTTAACAGAACTGCGACCGTATTCATCAACTTTTATTCCTCCGCATAAATAATGAGCAGCCGGAACAATAGGTATCATCTCTTTTGTAATGTCAATACCTAAACTTAAACATTTAGCATAAATTCCCGGAAATTCATTGATAAGTGCGTTATTATCCAGGTGCCGGCAATCAAGGCAAACATGGTCTTCACCACTTAATTTCAATTCGTTATCAATGGCACGTGCAACGATATCACGTGGAGCCAGCGAACCGCGTTTATCGTATTTTTGCATAAATTCTTTTTCTTTTATGGTTTTAAGTATAGCTCCGAAACCACGTAATGCTTCCGTAATTAAAAACGAAGGTTTTTCAAGAGGATTATAAAGCGAAGTGGGATGAAACTGTACAAATTCCATATTTTCAATTTTTCCTTTAGCCCGGTAAACCATTGCAATTCCATCGCCGGTAGCTATATTGGGATTGGTAGTTGTATTGTAAACATTTCCCGCTCCGCCTGTGGCAATCAAAGTAAGTTTTGAAAGTATGGTATCAATTTTTTTACTTGTGGGATTTAATATGTATGCGCCGTAACAATTTATATTTTCTGAATTTTTATTAACCTCAATATCCAAATGATGCTGAGTGATGATATCAATGGTAAAATGATTTTCAAGAATTTCAATATTCGGATGTTTTTTTGCCTGGTTAATCAATGCTCTTTCAATTTCCAGTCCTGTACTGTCTTTATGATGAAGCACCCTGTATTCCGAATGACCGCCTTCTTTTGCCAGGTCATATCTTCCTGATTCTTTTTTATCAAAATTAGTTCCCCATTCAATTAATTCTTTAACTCTATCAGTTGATTCGGTGATAGCTATCTCAACAATTTCTCTTTTACAAAGCTTATCTCCGGCAGTTATAGTATCCCTGATATGTTTTTCGTAAGTATCGGGTGTGTACATTACTGCTGCAATTCCGCCCTGTGCATATTTGGTGGCGGTTTCATCAGTATTTGATTTTGTGATTATGCATACTTTACCATAATCAGCCACTTTCAATGCATAGCTTAATCCTGCTATACCCGAACCAATTATTAGAAAATCAACCTTCTTTCTCATTACTATGTTATTTCTAAATCAAATTTCAAAATAAATCCATATTTAGTGGGAATTACCACAATTACGGGGCAAAATTACTAAATCTATTGATTTGACATTTTTTTATTAACATTATTATTTTTTAATTAAAATTTATTTTCTAATTTTGCAGTCTTAAAAATTAACTTATAACAGTGTGTCCGATGGTGTAACTGGCAACACGTCTGATTTTGGTTCAGAAGAGTCCAGGTTCGAGCCCTGGTCGGACAACCAATAACGCCTATCAGAAAAAGCCTTCACTCAAAATAAAGGGGAAGACTTTTTATATTTGACAGAATCAGACCAGGGCGAGAAGTTTATCCCGATGGCAATCGGGGAGCCCTGGTCGGACAACCAATAACGCCTATCAGAAAAAGCCTTCACTCAAAATAAAGGGGAAGACTTTTTA
>JADFUO010000032.1 GCA_015222115.1 Bacteroidota bacterium
AAAAATATAATTCAAATGCAAGACTGGATATTAAAATTTATAATCAAAATAAACAGGGCAGCACTTTTTTAACCCACCTTTGTCTTTTCAAAATTTTTTACATATCATTTCTTATTTATACAAAGAATCACAATAATTTTTTATCAATAAAAATTCAAATTTTACACATTAATTAAATTATAATATAGGAGAAAAATAAAATGACATTAATAATAAAAGGTATGGGATTAACAATAGAGGATGTGGTTAATGTAGCCCGTAACGGTGAAAAAGTTGAACTTCATCCCGACGCAATTGAAAAAATAAACGCATGCAGGACAATGCTTGAAAAAAAGATAGTTGCAGGAGAAATCATGTACGGTGTTAATACGGGCATCGGTGAATTCTCAGAAGTTGTTCTTAATGATGATCAAGTTAAGGATTTCCAGAAATATTTAATATATAATCATGCTGCCGGGATTGGCGATCCGGCTCCTATTGAATATGTAAGAGGGTCAATGTTAGGAAGAGTTAATGTTCTTTCGCATGGTAATTCGGGCAACCGCCTGGAAATTGCTCAAACCTTGGTTGATATGCTTAACAAAGGTGTTACACCTTTTGTTTGCCAAAAAGGTTCTGTAGGAGCTTCGGGTGACCTTGCGCCAATGTCGCAAATTGCATTATTGCTCATGGGTGAAGGAAAAGCATATTATAAAGGCGAATTGCTTGACGGAAAAGAAGCAATGGACAGGGCAGGAATTCCAATTCCCGGGCTACAAGCAAGGGATGGCTTAGCTGCAATTAACGGTTCAAATGTTTTAACTGCTATGAGTGCATTATTTATTTATGATGCCAATAACTGGTTAAAACAGGCAGAAATAGCTGCTTCAATGTCGTTGGAAGCATTAAAAGCTAATATGAGACCGTATAATTCCCTGCTTCATGAAGTACGCGGCTTTAAAGGTGCTGTAAGATGTGCCCAGTCAATAAACAAATGCATTTCAGGAGGCGACCTGATAGAAGGAAAAGTTAAATGCAAGGTTCAGGATGCATACTCAATGCGGTCTACACCACAGGTGATCGGTGCAGCCCACGATGCTATGAAATATGCACGCTCACAGGTTGAAATTGAATTGAATGGTGTTGGTGATAATCCTGTCTTCTTTCCCGACAGAAACCTTCAACTGACTGGTGCAAATTTCCAGGGATCCCCTGTTTGTCTGCCAATGGACATGGCCGGAGTAGCAATTACTATGATTAGCGTAATGTCGGAACGAAGAATGAACCGTTTGAATAATCCTGCTTTAAGCGTTGGCTTGCCTGCATTTTTAACTAAAGGAGCAGGTATGTTCTCGGGGATGATGCTAAGCCAGTACACTGCCGATATGCAAATTGTTGAACAACGGATTCTTTCAATGCCGGCATCAATTCAATCAATACCTGCTGCTGCCGATCAGGAAGATTTCGTTTCAATGGGTATGAATACTGCTATCAAAAACTTCCAGATAATGGATAATGCTTATGGTGTTCTTGGAATTGAATTTATGGCAGCCGCACAAGCATTGGATTTCAGAGATTATAATTTTGGTAAAGGAGTTACAAAAGCCAAAGAAGTTATACGCCGCTATGTTGACTTCCTTGATATTGACCGTCCGTTATACCCCGACCATACTGTTATGAAAGAATTGGTTAAATCATGCGAAATACTTGAGGAGGTTGAAAAAGAAGTTGGAAGTTTGGAGTAAATTAAACTATTATTATTTCTAATATTTTTTTATTTCTTATCTAAAAACTTATTTTGTTACAGGTTTCAGGTTACATGTTTCAGGTTTTAACTTTGACCATGCCTGAATAACGTTGACCGTTTTTAACCTTTTTTTTAATTATGTAATAGATATGTTGACTTTTTCTTTTTTGCT
>JADFUO010000209.1 GCA_015222115.1 Bacteroidota bacterium
CCAAATGAGGTCCTTTTCCACCAGGGAAAGATAAAGCCTGGTTTGTGCACCACCAATATTCATCAAGGGTTTCACCTTTCCATGCAAAGACAGGAACACCTGCTTTAGCCATAGCTGCGGCTGCATGGTCCTGTGTTGAAAAAATATTACAACTTGCCCACCTTACTTCAGCTCCTAATGCAATAAGAGTTTCAATCAAAACGGCAGTTTGAACAGTCATGTGAAGTGAACCGGTAATTCTTGCTCCTTTAAGGGGTTTCTCTGCAGTAAATTTTTTACGGATAGCCATTAATCCGGGCATTTCTTTTTCAGCAATTTCTATCTCTTTCCTTCCGAATTCTGCAAGTGAAATATCTGCTATTTTGTATTTTAATTCTTTTTCAACCATTACATTTTCCATTATAAATTATTTTAAATTGTTTTAATTTTTTGGGGGTGCAAAGTTAGTCAATTTTTATAAAAGAGCAAAGTTTTGTGAATTTTTTAAATAATTTAGATTTTACGATTAACTTTGAAAACTAAAAATATTTTAACAGTTAAAATAAATGTCCATATTTTTTAAAAAACAAATAAACGATAACATTTTATTTGGTGTCTGGAAAATATCCGAGTCAGCAGAATGGCTTGTTTCAAATATAAATCTTGATAAAGATGATACAAATATTTTTAATTCTTTTAAAACCGATATCAGAAAAAAGCATTGGCTCACTTATCGTATTTTACTTAAAGAATTAATTGATTCTAAATCGGAATTAAAAATTTTATATGACGAATCAGGGAAGCCACATCTGAAAAACTCAAATTATAAAATTTCCATCAGTCATTCGTTTGAATTTGTTGCTGCAATTGTTAGCTGGAAAGTCCCTGTTGGAATTGACATTGAAAAAATTTCTCCAAGGATTGAACGCATTAAAAGTAAATTCCTTAGTCCAGATGAACTTAAAGATATTAATGAAAGTTTCAGGTTGGAAAAACTTTATGTTTACTGGTGTGCCAAAGAAGCATTATACAAATTGTATGGCAAAAGAAACCTGAATTTTATCACCAATATAAAAATTACCCCATTCAACTTTGAACAAAAAGGGCATATAAACGGCGAACTGTCAGGTGATAGTTATTCAAAAAAATACAAATTATTTTATGAGCAGGTTAATGATTATATGTTGGTTTATGTTTTTTAACCCGTGTTATTGTGTTTATGTGTTAAAGTGTTTTTGTTCTTCGTAATTCGTAAATCGTAATTCGTAATTCTGTCTGCTTTCACTAAAATAAGTAAACAATGTTTTCGTTTAAATAAATTTAGTAAAACATATCAATATATGAATACCGAAAAAAATATTTACACAGAAGTTGAAAAACGAATACTGGTTCTTGATGGTGCCATGGGTACCATGATACAGAAATATAATCTTGAAGAAAAAGATTTTCGTGGAGAAAGATTTACAAAGAATTTTCCTGAGCAGAAAGGAAATAACGACTTGTTATCATTAACAAAACCGGAAATAATTAAAGAAATTCACTCTCAGTTTTTAGAAGCAGGAGCAGATATTATTGAAACGAATACTTTTAATGCCAACAGAATTTCATTGGCAGATTATAAGATGGAAGATTTGGTTTATGAAATAAATTATGCTGCTGCAAAAAATGCACGGCAAGTTGCTGATAAATATACTTTATTAAACCCTGATAAACCACGCTTTGTTGCAGGGTCAATAGGTCCAACCAACAAAACTGCTTCAATGTCGCCTGATGTAAACAATCCTGCTTACAGAGCAGTCACTTTTTACGATCTTGTTGAAGCTTATAAAGAACAGGTAGAAGCATTGATTGACGGCGGAGTTGATTTGATTCTAATAGAAACTGTTTTTGATATTCTTAATGCAAAAGCAGCTTTATTTGCTGTTGAGGAAGTTTTTGAAAAGAAAAAAGTAAAATTACCAGTATCAGTTTCAGTTACTGTTTCTGATAAAAGCGGGAGAACATTATCAGGACAAACTGTTAAAGCATTTTTAATTTCCCTCTCTCCTTTTAATTTGTTCAGTGTTGGTTTAAATTGTTCTTTTGGTGCAGATGATTTATATCCGTTTTTAGAAGAATTATCAAAGAATACCCCTGTTTATGTTAGTGCATATCCAAATGCAGGCTTGCCTGATGAATTCGGCGAATATGATCAAACAGCCGAACTTATGGCATTAAAAATTCAAAAATATTTTGACAACAAATTAGTGAATATTATTGGTGGTTGTTGCGGAACAACACCCGCTCATATCAAAGAATTTGCTATAGTGGCAGCAAAGTCAAAAAAAAGAGAAGTGCCTGACAATAAAAACCTGACCCAATTAAGCGGACTTGAACCTCTTACAATCAGCAAAGAAAGCAATTTTGTTAATATCGGTGAGAGAACTAATGTTGCCGGTTCAAGAAAATTTGCCAGACTAATCAGGGAAAAGCAATATGAAGAAACATTATCAATTGCACGACATCAGGTTGAAAACGGAGCACAAATTATTGATGTAAACATGGATGATGCAATGCTTGACGCTGAAAAAGAAATGGTTAATTTTTTAAACCTTTTAAGTTCTGACCCTGATATTGCACGTGTGCCTGTTATGATTGATTCATCCAAATGGGAAGTTATTGAATCCGGATTAAAATGTTTGCAGGGCAAAGCTATTGTGAACTCAATTAGTTTAAAGGAAGGCGAAGATATTTTTATTAAACATGCAGAAAAAATAAAAAAATACGGAGCTGCCGTTGTAGTTATGGCTTTTGATGAAAAGGGTCAGGCAACCTCATTTAAACGAAGAATAGAAGTTTGTAAGCGTGCTTATGATATTCTCGTAAATAAAGTTGATTTTCCACCTCAGGATATAATTTTTGACCCGAACATTCTGGCAATAGCAACAGGCATTGAAGAACATAACAATTTTGCCGTTGATTTTATAAATGCAACAAAATGGATAAAAGAAAATCTACCTTATGCAAAGGTTAGTGCCGGTGTTAGCAATTTGTCTTTTTCTTTCAGAGGAAATAATGTTGTACGGCAAGCAATGCATTCGGTATTTCTTTATCATGCAATTAATGCAGGATTGGACATGGGAATTGTAAACTCTGCAATGTTGCAGATTTATGATGAAATACCTGAAGATTTATTAATTCTGGTTGAAGATGTTGTTTTAAATCGCAATGCTGTTGCAACTGAAAAACTTATTGAATTTGCACAGGAAATAATTGAAAAAGGTACTGAAGTTATTAAAACTGATGAATGGAGGAACAATATAGTCGAAGGACGATTAAAACATGCATTAATAAAAGGAATTACCGATTATCTTGAAGAAGATCTGGAAGAAGCCCGCAAAAAATATTCTCCTACCTTAAGTATTATTGAAGGTCCGTTAATGGATGGGATGAATGCAGTTGGGAAATTATTTGGTGAAGGAAAAATGTTCTTGCCACAAGTTGTAAAAACAGCAAGAGTTATGAAAAAGGCAGTTGCATTTTTGCACCCATATATTGAACAGGAAAAATCACAAAACGGACAAAAGAGTTCTTTAAAGAAAATTTTATTAGCTACTGTTAAAGGCGATGTGCATGATATCGGGAAAAATATTGTAAGTGTTATTTTATCATGTAATAATTATGATATTATTGATTTGGGAGTTATGGTACAAACCGAAAAAATATTAGAGGAGGCAAAAGATAAAAATGTTGATATTATAGGATTAAGCGGATTAATTACTCCTTCTCTTGAAGAAATGGTGAAAGTTGCCAAAGAGATGGAAAAACAAGATTTTTCTATACCTTTGATTATAGGCGGTGCTACCACTTCCCCTATTCATACTGCCGTGAAAATTGCCCCTGAATATTCAGGTGCTGCCGTTTATGTTAAGGATGCCTCGCAAAGTGTGATGATTGTTAATAATTTGTTATCTGAAAATAAAAAAGAAAAATATATTGATTCAATAAAAAATGAATATCAAAAATTAAGAGATAAACACAGCAAAAAAAGTATTTCAGAATATTTATCTATTAATGATGTCCGTAAGAATAAGTTAAAAATCAATTGGGAAAAATCTTCAATTATAAAACCTAAATTTACCGGAGTTAAAATCTTTGATGACTATTCAATAAACGAAATTAAAGATTATATAAATTGGACGTTTTTCTTTAAAGCATGGGAACTAAAAGGTATTTCGCCTAATATTCCTAAAGATGATGAAAAATCTAAAGAAGCACAAAAATTATTTGATGATGCTCAAAATCTTTTACAAGAAATTATTAATAACAATTTGCTGGATGCAAAGGCAGTTATCGGCTTGTTCCCTGCTAATTCAGTTGTTGATGATATTGAAATATACTCTGACGGTTCACGAGAAAATGTTTTGAAGGTAATTCATAATTTGCGTCAACAGACTAAAAAACCAAATGGTAATCCGAATTTATCATTAGCAGATTTTATTGCCCCGAAACAAAGCAAAGTTAATGATTATATTGGTTTTTTTGCTTTAACAACAGGTTTGGATATTGAAAAATCTCTGAAATTTTATAAAGAAAATAATGATGATTATAAAGCCATTATGATTCAGCTATTGGCTGACAGATTAGCCGAAGCATTTTCAGAATTAATGCATTTAAAAATAAGAAAAGAAATCTGGGGATATGCTTCTGACGAAAACTTAACAAAAGAACAGTTGTTTAAAGGAAATTTTCAGGGGATACGCCCTGCAATAGGTTATCCTGCCTGCCCCGACCATTCTGAAAAGAAAACAATTTTTGATTTATTAAATGTTGAAAAAAACATCAGAATAAATTTAACGGAAAATTATGCTATGTATCCGACTGCTTCTTTATGTGGTTTGTATTTTTCACATCCTCAATCAAAATATTTTTCAGTCGGAAAAATCTCTGAGGACCAGTTGGAAGACTATGCAAAAAGGAAAAATGTAAAACCTGTAACTATTAAAATTTTTATACGATGAAGAAATTGAGAGAATTATTTGAAAAAGAAGACAAATTTTTAACCGGAGTAGAATTAGTAAATACACGAGGAATAATTCAACAGAAGAATAGCCTGAAAGTATTAACACTTGCCGAAAATCTTTCAAATGATGACAGAATTGACTGGCTTTCAATTACCGATAGTGCAGGTGGTAATCCTACCATATCACCTGATTTACTGGGGGGGAAAATTATGGGTTCCGGAAAAAATATTATTATTCATATAAGCTGTAAAGACCTGAACAGAAACGGTTTGGAAAGTCTTGTCTGGAAATATGCAAGCGAGCAATTTGATAATTTATTGGTTCTTTCAGGCGACTACCCGATAAATGGTTATAAAGGTATTGCTCAGCCGGTATTTGATTTGGACTCAGTTGGATTATTGCAAATGCTCAATAATATGAATCAAGGTCTGACGATAAAAGGAAGGAAGCCCGGTTCATATATTGAACTTGATAAAACCGATTTCTTTTTGGGATGTGCTGTTTCACCTTATAAATTCAGCGAAGCCGAACAAATGATGCAATATGAAAAGCTGAAATTAAAGATCAAAACAGGTGCAAAATTTATTATTTCTCAATTGGGATATGATATCAGGAAATCGCATGAATTATTAAACTATTTAAAAGACAATAAAATTAATTTACCTGTAATTGGCTATATCTATCTATTGTCGGCAGGTGTTGCAAATATTTTTAATAAAAATTTAATTCCCGGATGTGTAGTTTCTGATGAATTTCTAAAAAAAATTAAAAAGGAAAAAAAATCTGAGGATAAAGGCAAAGCTTATTTTATTGATTTTGCTGCAAAGCAATTTGTTGCCTTAAAAGCAATGGGATATAAAGGTGCTTACATTGGTGGCATTCACAATTATGAAGATTTTAATGCAATAATGAACAAAGTTAAAGAATACGAATCGGCTGATTGGCTTGATTTTGTCAAAGAGCTTACAAATCCGCAACCAAAAGAATTTTATTATTATTCGCTTGACAAAAACACCGGGCTTTCTGACACAAATAAAATAAATCCCGAATATTCAAATATCAAAAAATCATCATTTTCAAAATATGTAACTCTTTCATACAGATTCAGCAGAATAATACATGCTTTATTTTTTGGATATGATGCTCCTTTTTTTAAAACGTGTAAGTCGTATTATAGATTTATTGAAAAAAGGAATATATTAAGTAAATTATCTTATTGCAATGAAAGATTTTGGAAAACGATTTTTTTCAGATGCAAAGAATGTGGTGATTGCTCTTTGCCTGATATAACTTATTTATGTCCTGTATCACAATGTGAAAAAAACCAACGAAACGGACCTTGCGGAGGAAGTTCAAAAAATATGTGTGAAGTTACAAAAACAGATAGAGAATGTATTTGGGTAAGAGCTTATTATCGTAATAAATATTTTAACGGGAACAAAAATAATTTATTAAACAAAAGACCTGTTATTATAAATTATGATTTGAAAAATACTTCAAGCTGGGCTAATACTTTCCTTTTAAAAGACCACAATGCCTATAAAGGTAAGGCTGAAACAAAGAGCCGGTAATCAACGAAGCATTCTTACAGGCAAACAAGTTTAGCTAAGTGTTTTGGGAATTAATGGTTTTATGGTTTATATATTTGTGTGTTATCGTGTTTGTTTCAGGTTTCAAGTTCCAGGTTTCAAGTTTTTTTTTGCCAACTGCACACTGCTTATTAACCTCTGGTTTTTACTTTTTCACATTTGACTTCTGATATTTATCTTTAATCAACCGTATTTTCACTATATTTCCATTGTATTTCTACTGTATTTCAATTGTATTTCTATCAATTTCTAATATCTGTTAATAATCCGTAACCAGTAACAAACAAATTTTTTATATTTTTTACCATTCGATTTATTATTTTTCTTAATATTGTAGAAAAAACATCCGCATGAGCATATATACCTCCCTAATAGAAAAACAAAAGCAGGGGAAAAAACAATTTGCAGTTTTGGTTGACCCTGATAAACCATCCGATAAGGAAATAATCAATATAGCTGAAAATGCACAAAAATCCTCAGTTGATTATTTTTTTGTCGGAGGAAGTTTACTTACAAATAACAACTTAGATATTTGCATTAAACTCCTGAAAGAACACAGTACTATTCCTGTTGTTTTGTTTCCGGGAAACACTTTACAGATGAGCAATAAAGCCGATGCTTTTTTGTTCCTGTCATTAATATCCGGAAGGAACGCAGAAATGTTGATAGGTCGTCATGTAATTGCAGCACCATATCTTAAGCTTAGCGGACTGGAAGTTATTTCAGCCGGCTATATGCTTATTGACAGCGGAAAACCGACAACCGTTTCCTATATGAGCAATTCTTTTCCAATACCGTTGGATAAAATTGATGTGGCTGCCTGCACTGCTATGGCAGGTGAGATGCTCGGACTAAAAATGATTTTTATGGATGCAGGCAGCGGTGCTTTAAAGCCAATCTCCAAGGAAATGATAACAATAGTAAAACAAAGTATTTCAATACCGCTTATCATAGGTGGAGGTATTGATTCACCTGAAAAAGCATTAGAAAATGTAAAAGCCGGTGCTGATATAATTGTAGTTGGCAATAGCATTGAAAAAGATAATTCTCTTATTGCAGCGATTGCAGATGCAGTTCATTCGGTTTAATTAATCAACTTTCCCTTGTGCAGTTACAGAAATTATTTTTAAAATTGCACAAACTTTTCCATATTGTTTCATTTTTAATCAATATCAAGTATGAAAACATTTTTTAAATTATCAGCAATTTCATTTTTATTACTTTTTCATTTACTGATAGTTGCACAGGAAAAACATCTCACATTAGAAGACGCTTCATGGATGAATCCTGAAATTTATCCTTCCTCTCTGACGCAATTAAAATGGATGGGTAAAAGCGATAAATTTGCTTATATTAAAAACAACTGCATTGTTTCAGGTAAAGCTGTTTGTGAAAAAAGAGATACAATTTTAAGGATAGACGACATAAATACAGGCATGACTAAAATTGAAAAGGATTCCGTTAAAAGTTTTCCATCAATAACATGGCTTGGAGATAATGTGTTTATGTTTATCCACAATAATCAATTGTTTCTTTACGATCTTTCTGAAAAAGAAATAAGGGAAATTAATAGTTTTAATGAAAAAGCCAAAAATAAAGACGTTGAAAAACATACATTCCAGGTAGCTTATAATATTGAAAATAATCTATTTGTAGCCCAGGAAGGAAATCAAATACAAATAACCAACGACGAAAATAAAGGAATTGTAAACGGTAAATCTGTTCACAGAAATGAATTTGGAATTCACAAAGGTACTTTCTGGTCGCCTGAAGGCAATTATCTGGCTTTTTACCGCAAAGATGAAACTATGGTTACTGATTACCCGCTTGTAAATATTGATTCAAGGATTGCCAAACTTAACAATATCAAATATCCTATGGCAGGAATGACAAGCCATCAGGTTACAGTTGGTATTTTTGATTGCCAGACACATAAAACCATATTCCTGAAAACCGGCGAACCTGCTGAACAATATCTTACAAATATTTCATGGGGTCCGGAAGAGAAATATATTTACATTGCAGTTTTGAACCGCGACCAGAATCATTTGAAATTGAATCAATATGATGTTGAAACAGGCGATTTTATAAAAACTCTTTTTGAAGATAAAAACGAAAAATATGTTGAGCCCGAGCACGGAATGTACTTCCTCAATTCAAAACCTGAGCAATTTATTTGGTTTAGCGAAAGGGATGGCTTTAATCATTTATATCTTTATAATACTGGTGGAGAATTGATAAAACAATTAACAAAAGGTGAATGGGTGGTAACTAATTTCCTTGGAACAGACCCAAAAGATAAAAAGGTATTTTTCACCGGAACTAAGGAAAGTCCTATTGAAAGAAATATTTATTCCGTTGATTTAAAAGACTTAAAAATCACACGGCTTTCGCCTGATAAAGGAACACATAGGGCAATTTTAAACAAAAACGGTAAATATATTATAGATATATATAGCAGCACTACTGTAACCCGTGAATATAAAATTCTTGATGCTAAAGCTAAAGTATTACAAATTTTACTTGAAAATAAAGACCCTCTGAAAGATTATAAGTTAGGTGAAATGTCAATTTTTACAATTAAAGGAAATGACAGTACAGATTTATATTGCCGCTTAATCAAGCCTGTTGATTTTGATTCTACAAAGAAATATCCGGTAATTATTTATGTATATGGAGGACCTCATGCTCAATTGATAACCGATTCGTGGCTCGGTGGTGCAGGTCTTTACCTGAATTATTTGGCAGAGCAGGGATACATAATTTTTACACTTGATAACAGGGGTTCGGCTAACAGGGGATTTGATTTTGAAAGTGCAATTTTCAGAAATCTTGGAGATATTGAGATTGCTGACCAGATGAAAGGTGTTGAATTTCTGAAATCCCAGGATTTTGTTGACACCAATCGTTTTGGCGTTGACGGATGGAGTTATGGCGGTTTTATGACAATTTCAATGTTGTTAAAAAATCCCGGTGTTTTCAAAGTTGGTGTTGCAGGCGGACCTGTAATTGACTGGAAATATTATGAAGTAATGTACGGAGAACGTTATATGGATACCCCTGAAGACAATCCCGATGGTTATGAAAAGGCAAGTCTTTTAAATTATGCTGATAAACTTGATAGCAAATTATTAATTATTCACGGAACTAACGACCTGACTGTTGTTTTGCAAAATAGTCTGGTATTTATTAAAAAATGTATTAGTGAAGGAGTACAGGTTGATTATTTTGTTTATCCGGGTCATGGACACGGTGTAGGACGCAACGACAGATTGCATTTAAATAAAAAAATTATAACATATTTTAATGATTATTTATAATGATTAAAAATTATAAAATATTTATATAAATAAAATATTATATAAAAATTTAAATTTAAATTTGCCGATTATTTTACAAATGTAAAGATATTTTATTCAATCAATAATTGAATATTTGATAATTTTTTTTGAAAAATTTATACATTATGATTAAATCGGGATTATCTATTTCATCTATTACCAAGAAAATTATAATGGCTTTATTAGGCTTATTTTTAATTGTTTTTTTACTTGTTCATCTTGGTATCAATCTTTTTATTTTGCCCATTTGTGAAGACCATGCAGAAATGTACACTGCAGCAGCACATTTTATGAGCACAAACTGGATAGTAAAAGTATTTGAGGTTATTTTAATGGCTGCCTTCCTCATTCATATTTACTATGGAATAGTGTTACAGATCCAAAACTGGATTGCAAGAGGCAGTATCCGGTATAAATCACGTAATAAGACAACAACCTCATTTATGTCAAAATATGTTATTTACACAGGATTGTTGATCTTTATGTTTTTACTATTGCATTTTTATAATTTTTATTTTATTAAGCTGGGGCTTGTAAGTGCACCTAAAGCAGCAAAGATTCCTCTTCCTCAAGAAGAACATTTTTATGAGCTAATTGTTTGGCTTTTTACAAATGATATGATTTTCTCAATTATTTATATCATCGCATTTATTGTTTTGGGAATTCACTTAAAACATGCTTTTGAGGCTGCATTCCAAACTCTCGGATTAAATCATTCAAAATACACACCGGTAATAAATGCCATTGGAACAATTTATTCAATAATTGTACCTCTTGGATTTATTATTATCCCTGTATATTTTATATTATTCGTTTAATCAAAATCAGAAAAAATCTATATCACATCTAAAATAAAATATTAAAATGGCAAAACTCAACGCAAAAATACCTGAAGGACCCTTACCCGAAAAGTGGTCGAGATACAAATCCTCGATGAAATTAGTAAACCCGGCTAATAAAAAAAAGCTGGATATTATTCTTGTCGGTACGGGACTTGCCGGCGCATCAGCAGCTTCTTCATTAGGGGATTTAGGATATAACGTGAAAGTTTTTTGTTTCCAGGATACTCCGAGAAGAGCACATTCGGTTGCAGCACAGGGGGGCATTAATGCAGCAAAGAATTACAAAAACGATGGCGATAGCGTTTACCGTCTTTTTTACGATATGATAAAAGGCGGCGATTACAGGGCAAGAGAAGCAAATGTTTATCGTGCAGCAGAAGTCAGTAATGCTACTATTGATCAGTTAACAGCTCAGGGCGTTCCTTTTGCCAGGGAATATGGCGGTACATTGGATAACCGTTCTTTTGGCGGGGTACAGGTTTCAAGAACATTTTATGCCAAAGGACAAACAGGGCAACAGTGCTTATTGGGCGCTTATTCAGGATTAAGCCGGCAAGTAAAGGAAGGTACCGTGAAAATGTTCAGCCGCTGCGAAATGCTCGACCTGGTTATCGTTGATGGAAAAGCCAGGGGAATTATAACAAGGAATTTAGTAACCGGCGAAATAGAAAGACATTCAGGACATGCAGTAGTTTTGGCAACAGGCGGCTACGGAACTATTTACTACCTTTCTACTCTTGCTGTTAATTCTAATGCATCGGCTGCCTGGGCAGCTTATAAGAAAGGTGCATTTTGGGGAAACCCAAGCTTTGTCCAGATACACCCTTCAAGTATCCCCGTACTGAATGATTACCAGTCGAAATTAACCCTGATGTCCGAATCATTGAGAAATGACGGCAGAGTTTGGGTTCCAAAGAAAAAGGGAGACAAAAGACCTGCTAATGATATTCCTGAAGAAGAAAGAGATTATTATCTGGAAAGAAGATATCCCGCATTCGGAAATCTTGTACCGAGAGATGTAGGTTCAAGAGCAGCCAAAGAAAGGTGTGATGCCGGATATGGAGTTGGTGATACCGGTCTGTCAGTCTACCTTGACTTTAAAGATGCTATTAACAAACAAGGTAAAAAAGCAATTGAAAATAAATACGGGAACCTTTTTGAAATGTATGAAAAAATCACCGGTATCAATCCCTATGAAGAACCAATGCGCATCTATCCTGCAGGACATTATACTATGGGTGGCTTATGGGTCGATTACGAACTGATGACAACTATTCCGGGTTTATTCGCTATTGGCGAGTCCAATTTTTCCGATCACGGGGCAAACCGCTTGGGTGCAAGCTCATTGATGCAATGCGCCGGCGATGGTAACTTTATTATTCCTAATACAATAGGTAATTATCTGGCTGATGAGATCAAGACACCAAAGATACCAACTGATACTCCTGAATTTGATGAAGCTGAAAAGGCTGTTAAGTTAAAAATTGAAAAACTGCTATCGGTAAACGGTAAGCAAACTGTTACTTCATTCCATAAACGATTAGGAAAAATTCTCTGGGATTATAGCGGAATGACAAGAAATGAAGAAGGTTTGAAGAAAGGTTTGGTTTTGATAGATGAATTAGAAAAGGAATTCTGGAAAGATGTAAAAGTCCCGGGCACAGCAGATGAATTGAACCAGGAATTAGAAAAAGCCGGAAGGGTGGCTGACTTCTTCGAATTGGCAAAATTGATGATTACCGATGGTTTGATCCGCAGAGAATCGTGCGGCGCTCATTTCCGTGAAGAAAGCCAGACAGAAACCGGTGAAGCCAAACGTGACGATGAGAATTTTTCTTATGTTTCGGTTTGGGAATATAAAGGAAAAGATAAACCACCTGAATTACATAAAGAAGAATTAAACTATGAATATGTTGAAGTGAAGGTTAGAGACTATAAATAATTGACTATTGTCTATTTATTATTGATTATTGACAAAACAAATAAACCAATGAAAATAAAACTTAAAATCTGGCGGCAGAAAAATGCAAAGACAAAGGGTATATTTGTAAATTACTCATTGGATGATGTTTCTCCTGAAATGTCATTTCTTGAAATGTTGGATGCTTTAAACACAAAGCTGATAGAAGAAGGTGGTGACCCTGTTGCTTTTGATCACGATTGCAGAGAAGGAATATGCGGATGCTGCAGCTTATATATTAATGGTCATCCTCACGGGCCAGGTGAGAAAACAACAACATGTGAATTACATATACGTTCGTTTAAAGATGGGGAAACTATTGTTATAGAACCCTGGCGGGCAAAATCATTTCCTGTTATTAAAGACCTGATAGTTGACCGAAATGCATTTGACAAGATCATTGCTGCCGGAGGTTTTATTTCTGTTGGTACAGGTTCTGCTTCAGAGGCAAATTCCATTCTTGCTAAGAAAGAACATGCAGATGAAGCTTTTGATTCTGCCTCATGTATCGGTTGTGGTGCATGTGTTGCTGCTTGCAAGAATGCTTCTGCAATGCTGTTTGTCTCGGCAAAAATTTCCCAGCTTGCTCTCCTGCCACAAGGAAAAGTTGAAGCAATGGAAAGAGTTGAAGCTATGGTAGCTAAAATGGATGAACTGGGTTTCGGGAATTGCACAAACACTTATGCCTGCGAAGCTGAATGCCCAAAAGGAATTAAAATCACTAACATTGCCCGGATGAACAGACATTTTATCGGAGCTAAAATCGGCAGCCAGATAAAACAATAATTATTATTTTATTGCTAAGTTTTAGATATTACTCTTTTTTTCTTTTCTTCCATAGTATCAACTACAGCAGCTCCAACACTATCGCCCCAAACATTGACTGTTGTTCTGAATCTGTCAAGCATCCAGTCTATTGATAACAGAAGTCCAATACCTTCAATAGGTAAACCAACGGCTTTCAAAACAATAACCATGGTTACCAGACCTGCCTCAGGTATTCCTGCGGCACCAATAGCAGCAAGTGTTGCTGTTAGGAAAACAACTCCCATCATGGCAGGTTCAAGATGGATTCCATAAACCTGAGCAATAAAAATTGCAGCAACAGCTTCATAAAGAGCCGTTCCATCCATGTTTATAGTAGCTCCAAGGGGAAGTATAAAGCTTGCAGTTTTGTTGGATACTTTATTTTCTTCCACAACACCTTCAATAGTTAATGGCAGGGTGGCTGTACTTGATGCTGTAGAAAAGGCATTTAAAAGGGCTGCACCAACACCTTTAGCATAAGGTCCCGGTCTTTTTTTGCCAAGAACTTTGAGAATTAGAGGTAAAATTATAAATCCGTGAATAAACAGCCCAATCATTACAGTCATACTATATTTGCCGAGTGATATTAATTCCGGGAGAAAATCTTTAAAACCTCCGGCCAGGCCGATTCGTGCTGTGATTAAACCGAAAATACCAATCGGGGAGACAATCATTATCCAGTGCACAAGTTTCATTACAGCATCATTTAATGTTGATATAAAATTGATTGCAGAATTTGCTTTTCCCCCCAGTACTGAAAGTGCTGCTCCAAGTAAAAGCGCAAAAACTATCAGCGGAAGAATATCCATATGAGCCATTGCCGAAAAAATGTTACTTGGAATTAATCCCTGTTTCCCAGTTTCTTCATCACCTGTTAAAATTTGTTTTAGCGTTTTTCCGACGTTTCCCGTTTCTTCTCCTTTCAATTTGCTTGTAATAGAAAATTTAATTTCTAAACCGGTTCCTGATGGTTTAAGTTCTGGTTCTGCAGAAACCAGTTGCCGTTCAATACGGCTGAATTGCAATTGGGTTCCATCTTCAGTAATGATATAAAACTGTTCTTCAGCATGAGCGCTCTCCCAGAGTTTTACTGTTACTGAAGTGTCAGAAAATGACTCAATAGTACCTTGTATTGCCTGATCTATAAGCACAATATCATATTTGTCAGTGTACCGGGTTTTTTCCCATTTTTCACTTGAAAGAAATACAGTGCGGTTGTTTTTTCCCCCCACTGTATAATGGAAATCAGGATGAGTTTCCCCCGGTTGTATTCCTTTTCCGGGCTTGATAATATTAACAAGAATAATACCTATAATTACTGCTATGCCACTGGTTATAAGATAATATGCAATAGTTCGGCCACCTACTGAGCCAAGATTACGAATATTTCCCAAACGGGTAATACCGATAATAAGTGACAACATTACAACAGGAACAACCAGCATCATCAGTGAATTGAGGAATACCTCCCCAAATATAGAAAAGTTTAAAGCAAAATCAGGAAACCAGCCTCCTATTAGAGTCCCCAGAATAATGGCTATAATGATGCAAAGAAGAATACTGGGGCGTTTCTTTTTCCCTTTTCCTGACGAAAATTTTTTTAACCAGTGTTTACCGGATTCTGATAAATTATTTTCATTCATATTCAAAACAAAGGTAAAAAATTTTATCAAATTATAATTTTATTGATACTTCACATCATTTCAAGCCCATAAATTTAGAAAAATTTCATAAACATTTAGCTTTTAATTTTACTAAGATTTCTAACACAAAAAAATAATGACTAATTTTGCAGAAAAAAATAAAACTTTTATAAATGCTCATTTAATTAAGAGCGGATATGTTTTCGTAAACAAAGAGATAAACTTCAAATACAAAGATAAATTTATAAAACTGAAAGAAAATAATGGCTAAAGAATGGATATTATTAACAACAAAAACATTAATACCATGAAGAAATTTATTTTATTTCTGATAATATCAATGTTTGGGATTTTTACAATAAATGCCCAGCACACAAACATTTTAATTGATGATGTCGGCAGTTTTATGCCACCTGAAGAACCTACAATTATTGTTAATCC
>JADFUO010000210.1 GCA_015222115.1 Bacteroidota bacterium
ATATTATATAGACAACAAATTAATGAAAATCTCTTTCAGGTTCAAAAAACAAAAAAAGAATTTAAAGGAGATCTTACTTTAGTTGTTTTTCCGTTACTTAGGTTTTCTAAAAAGTCACCGGAACAAACAGCCGAAGAAATTGGTGATTATCTCCAATCAAATCTTAGTGAGATTGATAATTTCAATGTTATCAGAGGTTTTTTGAATCTTACTATTTCTGAAAATTATTGGCTTGATTTTTTCAATAATAATTGTAAAAATGTAAAATATGGATTTTCAAAAACTACTGAGACACATCCTATTGTAGTTGAATTTTCTTCACCTAACACTAACAAACCTTTACATTTGGGGCATATCAGAAATAATCTTATCGGAAATTCGGTTGCAGAAATATTAAAAGCAAGCGGGAAAAAAGTAGTTAAAGTAAACTTGGTTAACGACCGTGGGATACATATTTCCAAATCAATGCTGGCATGGGAAAAGTGGGGCAGGGGTGATACACCCGAATCTTCTGGAAAAAAAGGAGATAAACTTGTTGGAGATTATTATGTGAAGTTTGAACAGGAAAATCAAAAAGAAATTAGCAGGTTGATGAATGAAGGCTATTCAGAGGAAGATGCTGCAAAAAAATCGTCGCTTATTATTGAAGCACAAGATTTGTTAAAAAAATGGGAAGCTCAGCAGGATGATGTTCGCAATTTATGGCAATTAATGAATAACTGGGTTTACGAGGGTTTTGATAAGACATACAAAAGATTGGGCATTGATTTTGACAAGATATATTATGAATCTGAAACGTATTTGTTAGGAAAAGTTTTGGTTGAACAAGGTTTGCAGAAAGGAATATTATTCAGGAAAGAGGATGGCTCTGTTTGGGCGGATTTAACTGAAGAAGGACTCGATGAAAAATTGTTGATTAGGTCAGACGGAACTTCGGTTTATATGACTCAGGACATTGGAACGGCAAAATTAAGATATGATGAATACCACCCTGAAAAGCTGATATATGTTGTTGGTAATGAACAAAATTATCATTTTATTGTTTTAAAGCTTATTCTGAAAAAATTGGGAAATAACTGGGCTAATGATATTATTCATCTTTCTTATGGCATGGTTGAATTGCCACACGGCAAAATGAAATCGCGTGAAGGAACAATTGTTGATGCCGACGACCTTATGAGTGAAATGTTTGATACTGCAAAAAAAACAACTGAAGAGCTTGGGAAAATTGAAGGTTTTACAAAAGAAGGAGCAAAAAAATTGTTTGAAACCATTGGCATGGGTGCATTAAAATATTTTATTCTGAAGGTTGATCCCAGAAAGAATATGTTGTTCAATCCTGTGGAATCTATAGATTTTGCAGGCAAAACAGGTCCGTTCATTCAATATACCTATGCGAGAATTCAATCATTGTTGAAAAAAGCTGAAAATAGTGGCTATAAATCTTTTCATACAGGACAGATAAGGAATGTAAAAATTCTTCAAAAGGAAAAGGATATACTGAAACTGCTTCATGATTTTCCTGGAAT
Source organism: Bacteroidota bacterium (assembly GCA_015222115.1). Taxonomy (GTDB): domain Bacteria; phylum Bacteroidota; class Bacteroidia; order Bacteroidales; family JADFUO01; genus JADFUO01. Next base: position 1,530 of record JADFUO010000210.1, read on the forward strand.
TATAAAACAGGCAGCCGATAATTTAAGCCCTGCTTTAGTTGCTAATTATATTTATGAACTCGTTAAGGAATACAATCAGTTTTACCAGGAAATCCCAATACTGAAAGAAGAAAATAAAAATATTGTTATATTCAGATTAGTCTTGTCTGAATTTTCAGGAAGGGTAGTAAAAACCTCAATGGAACTTCTTGGAATAGATGTACCGGAAAGGATGTAATAAAATATTTGTAATTTTGCACCGAAAAATTAATGTAAGCAAGATATGTTCGAAAGTTTAAGTGAAAAATTAGAGAAATCGTTTAAAATACTAAAAGGGCAGGGGCACATTACTGAAATAAATGTAGCTGAAACTTTAAAAGAAGTTAGAAAAGCGTTATTGGATGCTGACGTTAGTTATAAAATTGCCAAACAATTTACAGAGCAGGTTAAACAAAAAGCACTTGGGCAAAATGTTTTAACTGCCGTTTCTCCCGGGCAGTTAATGGTTAAAATAATTCGTGATGACCTTGCTGAATTGATGGGTGGTGAAAAAACCGATTTAAACGACAAAGGAAAACCCGCTATAATTTTAATTGCAGGTTTGCAAGGTTCGGGTAAAACAACTTTTGCAGCTAAGCTTGCAAATTATCTTAAAACTAAACGTGGTAAGAATCCTTTGTTGGTTGCAGGTGACGTTTATCGTCCTGCTGCTATCAAGCAATTACAGGTTTTAGGTGAACAGATAAATGTTGAAGTTTATACTGAAGAAGATAATAAACAACCTGTTAAAATTGCCAAAAGGTCAATTAATTATGCAAAAGATAACGGCTATAATGTTGTAATTGTTGATACAGCCGGTCGGTTGGCTATTGATAATGAAATGATGGATGAGATATCATCAATCAAAAAAACAATTAATCCGCAGGAAACATTATTTGTTGTGGATTCCATGACCGGTCAGGATGCCGTTAATACTGCAAAAGCATTCAACGACCGCCTTGACTATGAAGGTGTAATTTTGACAAAATTAGATGGTGATACCCGCGGTGGTGCTGCTTTAACAATACGTTCTGTGGTTAACAAACCGATAAAATTTGTTGGTATTGGCGAAAAAATAGAAGCAATTGATGTTTTCCACCCCGACCGCATGGCTGACAGAATACTTGGTATGGGTGATATTGTTTCACTTGTTGAAAAAGCCCAGGAACAGTATGATGAAGAAGAAGCCAGAAAGTTACAGAAAAAAATTGCTAAAAATCAATTTGATTTTAATGATTTCCTTTCGCAGATAAAACAAATCAAAAAAATGGGCAATGTTAAAGACCTTGCAGGAATGATTCCTGGTATGGGTAAAGCAATTAAAGATACTGAAATTGATGATGATGCCTTTAAGGGTATTGAAGCAATAATTTCGTCAATGACCTCCGAAGAACGCGAATATCCAAAAATACTTAATGGTAGCCGCCGTAAAAGAATTGCAAGAGGAAGCGGAACTGATATTCAGGAAGTGAATCGCTTGATAAAGCAATTTAACGATACAAGCAAAATGATGAAAATGATGACCGGCGGCGGAATGAAAAAAGCAATGGGGATGATGAAAAATATGAAGAATAAGCAGGGAATGATGCGTAAATAATTAAAGTTTAAGGTTTGACCCCGATAC
>JADFUO010000211.1 GCA_015222115.1 Bacteroidota bacterium
GTGAAAGATGGTATTAAACGGGTAATTCTTTAGTCCTTAGTGTGCCTTTGTGATATCCTTAGTGTATCCTTAGTGGTAAAAAAAACCTATTTCAATCCTTGATTCGCATTAATACTGATTAGTTACAAAAAATTTGTACAAAAAATATTACATTATATAAATATTTACAGGAAATTTGTATACTAAACCATAAATATTAACGCTAATATTTACATAAAGATATTTTTGAATTACTCATCAAAAAATTCTTATTCCTCAATCTTCAATTTTAGTTCTTTTAGTTGCTCAGCAAATATTGCCGAAGGTGAATCAATCATTACATCTCTTCCTGCATTATTTTTTGGGAATGCAATGTAATCACGAATAGAATCGGAGCCACCGAAAAGAGCTACCAAACGGTCGAAGCCGAGAGCAATCCCACCGTGTGGAGGTGCTCCGTATTCAAAAGCATTCATTAGAAAACCAAATTGTTCTTGTGCCTGTTCTTCAGTAAATCCAAGAGCTTTGAACATTTTCTTTTGAAGTTCTTTATTAAATATTCTGATTGAACCTCCACCGATTTCCACTCCATTAATCACTAAATCATAAGCATTTGCCCTGGCTTTTCCCGGCTCGGAATTTAGTAATTGAATATCTTCCGCCTTTGGAGATGTAAACGGATGATGCATTGCATGATATTTGTTTGTTTCATCATCCCATTCAAGTAACGGAAAATCAACTATCCATAAAGGGCAGAATTTATTCTTATCTCTTAGTTCAAGACGATTTCCCATTTCAAGTCTTAATTCACAAAGTGCTTTTCCGGTGTGACCGGATTCGCCTGATAAAATCAGCAGGAGATCACCCGGTTCTGCATTAAAAGCTTCAGACCAGGTTTTTAAAGCTTTTTGGTCAAAAAATTTATCAACAGAAGATTTGAATGAGCCGTCTTCATTATATTTTACATAAACCAAACCTTTGGCTCCAATTTGAGGTTTCCTCACAAAATCAGTCAATTTATCTAACTGCTTCCTTGAATAGTCGCCACAACCTTCAGCACAAATTCCCACAACCGACTCTGTATCGTCAAAAACTTTAAAACCGCTGCCTTTTGCCAGATTATTCAGCTCTACAAATTTCATTTCAAAACGAATATCCGGCTTATCAGTACCGTAATATTTCATAGCATAGTCATAAGATATTATTGGAAAATCTTCAACATTAATATTTTTTACTTTTTTAAAAAGATGTTTTATCAATTCTTCAAAAGTGTTCAAAATATCGTCTTGAGTTACAAACGACATTTCACAATCTATCTGTGTAAATTCGGGCTGGCGGTCGGCACGCAGGTCTTCATCGCGAAAACACTTTACAAGCTGGTAATAACGGTCGTAACCTGCAATCATCAGTAATTGCTTAAAAGTTTGCGGCGATTGTGGTAAAGCATAAAATTCACCTTCGTTCATCCGTGACGGGACAACAAAATCCCTTGCACCTTCAGGCGTGGATTTTATTAAATAAGGTGTCTCTATCTCAATAAATTTTTGTGAATTTAGATAGTTTCTTGTTTCAATAGTCATTCTGTGACGTAGCTCCAAATTTTTCCGCAAAGGATTTCTTCGCAGGTCAAGATAACGATATTTCATTCTTAATTCCTCTCCCCCATCAGTATTGTCTTCAATAGTAAAAGGCGGGAGCTTTGATTTGCTTAAAATATCAAATTTATCAACGGTTATTTCTATTTCACCGGTAGGTATTTTCAGATTTTTATTACTTCGTTCTTCAACTATTCCGGAAACTGATATTACGAATTCCCGTCCCAATTTTCTGGCTTTTTCACAAAGTTTTGCATTGGTTTGCATATTAAATACCAGCTGGGTTATTCCGTAACGGTCACGCATATCAACAAAGGTCATGCCTCCGAGGTCCCTTGATTTTTGTACCCATCCGCATAAAGTAACTTTTTCACTGATATTTTTTGGATTTAATTCTCCGCAGGTATGTGTTCGTAGCATATTTGTATTATTTAGGGGGTTTTTAAAATTAACTAAACGAAGTTTAAACTTTTATCCTTATTATTCTAACAGTTCACAGTCAGAAATTAGAAACTTGAAATCCATACGGACAAGTTTAGAAATTAGGAAAGAACTTTCGTTATAATGCCTAATTTCTAATTTCCAATTTCAGTAAACTAATAATACTTGAAAAAATCATATACTTAATTAAAATTGTAAACCGGAATATGAAAGATGCCAA
>JADFUO010000212.1 GCA_015222115.1 Bacteroidota bacterium
GATGTTGATGATGTAACTATTACAGAAGGCACATTTATAGTAGCTACCTTTAATGTACTTCCTAACGGACCATTCATTGGTGTGGATGACAGTTACTATGATGCAACACTGTATTTTGGAACAATAGGGGATTTTACAGAGCTTGGTGAGTGGGGTTACTTCTACATAGGCAGCCATGAAGCATATGTTGAATATGAAACTTCAGACAATGTTATAGTAAATTCAGTATTGTCCAAGCCCAAATCAAATGATAAAAGAAGTGACATTGTTATGTCATATACATTCTCAGATGGCACTAAAAGACCTGATCGTGATTTATTAGGCTATAATATATTCAGAAGTGAAGAAGGAGGAGACTTTGAACAGATCAATGAAGAGTTAGTACTTGAAAATACATATACCGATACATTGTATACAGGTGGATGGTATTGCTACTATGCCACTGCGGTTTATTCTCAATGTTTATCAGGTTCTTCAGATACTGCATGTACACCATGTTTTGTAGGCATAGAAAAACTCAGTTTAGAAAGCTTAATTAGCATATATCCCAATCCTGCAAAAGATTTTATCAATATAATTTCAACAGAAAACATTAATAAAGTCACTGTTATAAATTTTGCAGGACAGAAGGTTTTTGAAAAGAAAATTACGGAAAAGACCAGCATCATGCTAAACACAACAAGTTATGAGACAGGTGTTTATATTATAAAAATTGAGACAGAAGACGGAATAACAGCAAAACGAGTTGCAATTACGAGATAGTAGTAAGGGTTGCCAACCTTTCAAAGGTTGGTAACCCTGTATATTCATAACTCATCCGATGAATTTTGTTACTCAAAAATTATAAATTGATAAAGACAAAAGAATATAAGTTTTTTAAAGCTCAATCATATTATTTGAGTCATCGGATGAGTATCAAGAATCAAGAATCAAGTATCAAATACATAAACAACAAACATATAACCAATAGCATATAACTTATAATGTTTAACTAATAACATATAACACAATATCAATTAGTTATAGGGATGTTAACCTTTCGTAGGTTGACATCCCTCTGTTTTTGGATAAAATAATAACTTTGCAGAACAAAAATTTAATAATGATTTCGGTAAATAATTTATCAATTCAATTCACGGGAAATAAGTTATTTGATAATGTTTCATTCATTATCAATGATAAAGATAGAATTGGTTTGGTTGGCAAGAACGGAACAGGAAAAACCACATTGCTGAAGATCATAGCAAATCTTCAGGAACCACATTCGGGTGAAGTTATTATTCCTGTAAATACCACTGTTGGATATTTGCCGCAGGAAATGAATATCAACAGTAAAAAATCAATATATGATGAAGCTGTAACAGCTTTCTCAGATATTCAGGAATTTAAAAATAAAATTGAACAATATTCTTCAGAAATTTCAGAACGGGATGATTATGAATCAAAAAGTTATTTAAATATCATTCATAAGCTTACCGAAGCAAATGAAAAATTTCAATTAGCCGGCGGACAAACAATTGAGGCAGATACAGAAAAAATATTAACGGGACTGGGTTTTACAAAAAAAGATTTTATACGCCCAATGAGTGAATTCAGTAACGGTTGGCAAATGAGGGTTGAACTTGCAAAAATTTTGTTAAAAAAACCAAATGTATTATTGCTTGATGAGCCGACAAATCATCTGGATATTGAGTCAATACAATGGCTTGAAGATTTTTTAATAAACTATTTCGGGGCTGTTATTTTGGTTTCGCACGACAGGGCTTTTTTAGATAATATTACCAGGCGAACAATAGAAATTTCTTTAGGAAAAATCTATGATTATAAAGTTAGTTATTCGGATTATGTTAAACTGCGAGAAGAACGGATTGAGCAGCAAACTGCCGCATACAATAACCAGCAAAACCAGATAAGACAAATTGAAAGATTTATTGAGAGGTTCAGATATAAATCTACTAAAGCACGGCAGGTGCAATCAAGGATTAAAATGCTGAATAAAATTGATATTGTGGAGATTGACGATATGGATCATTCTGCAATTCATTTTAAATTTCCGCCTGTACCCAATTCAGGTAAAGTTGTGGTTGAAACAAAGTCGTTATCAAAAAAATATGATACAAATACTGTTTTGCATAATATAGATTTTTTGGCAGTTAAAGGTGATAGCATAGCATTTGTTGGAAAAAACGGTGAAGGAAAAACCACATTGGCGAAAATTATTGTCGGCGATTTGGATTACGAAGGGATATTAAAAACGGGATACAATGTTTCAATCGGTTATTATGCACAAAATCAATCCGAAATGCTTGACCCTGAAAAAACCGTTTTTGAAACTATTGATGAAGTTGCGATTGGTGATATTCGCCCCAAGATCAGAACTATTCTCGGGAGCTTTCTTTTCAGCGGCGAAACAATTGATAAAAAAGTTAAAGTGCTTTCAGGTGGGGAAAAATCAAGATTGTCGCTTGCGAAATTATTATTAACCCCGGTTAATCTGCTTGTGCTTGATGAGCCAACCAATCATCTTGACATGCAATCAAAAGATATTTTGAAAAATGCTTTGCTGCATTATGAAGGCACTTTAATAATTGTTTCGCACGACAGGGATTTTTTGCAGGGCTTAACAAATAAAGTTTTTGAATTTAAAAATAAAAAGATAAAAGAGTATCATGGTGATATTTACGATTTCCTGTATTCCCGTAAAATGCAATCGTTAAAAGAACTTGAAGTTGATAATAAAAAAAAGTTTCAAACTGAAACACAAGAGAAAAAATCTGAAAGCAAAATTAAATGGGAAAAGAAAAAACAGTTTGAAAGGGATTTCCGGAAAATCACAAAACAGATAAAAAATTGCGAGACGGAAATTGAAGAACTGGAAAATAAAATCAGCGAAAA
>JADFUO010000213.1 GCA_015222115.1 Bacteroidota bacterium
ACACGTCCCTTCTTGTTGACTTTTAACTGATGTTACATAATTTTCACCACTTACATCACGTAAATCAAAAGTTTCAGGTGGATCTAACTTTTGAGAAAATGTTGTTATGCTTATAAAAACAACTAATAAAAATAATAAACTTCTTTTCATAATTTTAATGGTTTTAATTAATTGAAATGCGAAAATAATAAAATTTACTTTGTAAAAAATATTAAGATAATATTATTTTTGATTTTTTTTTATAAGACATTTAAATTTTTAAAATGGTTGCTTATGAATTTTGATACATAATAAAAATTTTACCAAATTGAAAAAAGAAAACATCATTTACGGTATCAGGCCAATAATTGAGGCTGTTAAATCAGGTAAGGAAATTGATAAAATATTGATTCAAACCGATTTAAATAATGAATTATATTTTCAGCTAAGGAAATTAATAAATGAATTTAAAATACCATTTCAATACGTTCCTGTTAAGAAGCTGAACAGGATAACTTCAAAAAATCATCAGGGGGTGATTTGTTTTATATCAAACATTGTTTATCATAACATTGAAAACCTGCTACCCGGAATTTATGAAGACGGTAAATTGCCATTACTTTTAATACTTGACAGAATAACCGATGTACGAAATATGGGAGCAATTGCCCGGACGGCTGAATGCGCCGGACTTGATGCAATTATTATACCCGAAAAAGGTTCGGCACAAATAAATTCCGACACAATTAAAGCATCAGCAGGTTCATTATATAAAATTCCTGTCTGCAGATGTAAAAACCTTAAAAACACAATTGAATATTTAAAAGAAAGCGGCGTGCAAATAATTGCTGCAACAGAAAAAGCCGGTAATTATTACACTTCTGCCGATTTTACCAAACCAACAGCAATAATTATGGGCTCAGAAGAGAACGGGGTTTCAGGCGAATATCTTAAACGCTCGGATTTTAAAGTAAAAATCCCCATTCTCGGCGATATCGAATCACTGAATGTTTCGGTGGCAACGGGTGTTATCCTTTATGAAGCAGTAAATCAAAGAAGAAAGTGACTATATAATATTACCCGAAAATTAATGAAATGACCTCGAAAAATATTTTTAAAAATAATTACGAATATTTTATACTAATTTTAATTTTAGTCATTGCATTGGTTTTCAGGTTGTATGATTATGCAAATTGGTCATTAAGCAATGATGAGTTAAGTGCATTGAACCGTTTGAGATATGATTCATTACGCGAAATGATTATAAACGGAGTTATGCTTACCGATTTTCATCCGGCAGGCGTACAGGTATTTCTCTATTACTATACAGAATTATTCGGACTTAGTGTTGCAGCAATCAGGTTACCATTTATAATTGCTGGTGTGCTTTCAGTTCTTCTTACTTACTTGATTGCTGCTAAATGGTTTAATAAAATTACAGGATTATTTGCCGCATTATCATTGAGTTTCCTTGAATTTACGATATTATACAGCCAAATTGCCCGTCCTTATAGTCCCGGCTTATTATTCTCATTAATTACTGTTTGGTTCTGGACATTGATATTATTTGAAGATAAAAAAAGACTTTCAAATTATTTGGGTTTTGTTGTATCTGCGGCTCTTGCAGCATATACACATAATTACAGCTTTTTATTTGTTTTGATTATAGGTATTACAGGTTTGTTCTTCTTGAAAAAAGATAACTGGAAACAATATATCTTATCAGGAGTTGCAGTGTTTATTCTTTACATACCGCATATAAAAATATTTTTACATCAGTTTGCGATCGGCGGAGTCGGAGGTGAAGAGGGATGGTTGGGAAAACCTGACAATCTATGGTTTTTCAAATATATTTATTATTGTTTTAACAACTCAATATTTTTGTTGATCGTTTTTGTAATTATTTTTATTACTTCAATTCTTTTTAACTTAAAAAATATCAGGTGGTCAAAATTTCATACTTTATCGCTGATATTTTTTTTCCTGCCTTTTATAATAGGATTTTATTATTCAATTTTTCGTAATCCTGTTTTGCAGTATTCAATTCTTTTGTTTTCTTTCCCGTTTTTTATTATTTTTCTTTTCTCATTTATAAAAATAAATTTAAATTATTTAAATACTACGATGCTGATATTGTTAGCTGCAATTGGCATTTACAACACAGTTTTTGTTAGTGACTATTATAATAAACAGCATTTTGGAGAATTTAAGGATATAGCAAAAAATATTGCAGGGTGGAACAATCAATATGGAAATAAAAACATTACTTATGCAATTGCAGTAAATGGCCCCTATTATATTGATTATTACCTTGAACAATTTAGAACAGATATTCATTTTGAGCAATATAATAATACAGGAGGAAAGGATTTGCTTGAATTAAAAAGAATTGTTGACAAATCTGTAACTCCATATTTTATATATGCATGGACTAAACCTTGCCCTTCGGAAATTAATGAAATCATCAGAACTAAATATCCCTATATTTTAAAACAAATAAATTATGATGGTTTATCTGAAATAACTTTATTCAGTAAAAGCAATAAGACTGGCTCATTAAAAGATGCCGAATCGTTGTTTTCGGTTTATAATAATTTTGAAGAAAAAGAATTATGGGGAAAAGAAATAGGGATTTTAGACAGTTTAAATGTTCACAGCGGTAAGTATAGCATTAAATTTGACTCAGCAGTTGAATACGGACCGACTTATTCCACATCACTTGCCGGAATATCAGAGGAAAGTCTGCAAAACATAAAAATATGCTTATGGGCTTATATGAAAAATACAAGTGGAAATACACCTCTGGTCATTTCAATAGAATCAAACAAAGAGAAAAAAAACATCTGGGCAGCCCGGAATATGGAAAATTTTATCAATAAAAATGAATGGTGCCCTGTATTTTTTAATTATAAATTACCTGCAGATATATCAGAATATGATAAAATCAAGATTTATATATGGAATAATTCAAAAAAGGAAATTTATGTTGATGATATTCAGATCAATTTTCATTAATTAGTGCCTGTCTATAAAGTCAATTATGTTGATAAAATTTTAGATTTATGATTTTAGATCTTTATTTTTTAATCTGCTGATAATCAACAAATTTTTAAATTTTAAATCTGAATTCTAAAATCTTAAATTGTTAGAACGTGACTTTATAGACGGACACTAATTATAGT
>JADFUO010000214.1 GCA_015222115.1 Bacteroidota bacterium
ATGTGCGATGGATAGAGGAAAGCAAAACGGGAAACCCCGATTTAGAAATACCCAAATTTGGGGATTGAAAAGAAACCAAATTTAATGGTATTTCTTAATCGTAGAAAATTCGTGAATTTTCCGGATTAATATTTGTTTTTCTAAAAAATATTATTCAAAACTATCTTTTTGTAACTTTGCCCGGAATTTTTATCAATAATAAATGAAAGTTTCGGGCTTTACAATTATCAGAAACGGAATTAAATTTGATTTTCCGATCGTTGAGGCAATAATATCCATTCTTCCGGTTTGCGATGAAATGATAGTGGCAGTTGGCAATTCAGAGGATGATACACTGGGATTAATTAAAAGTATAGATTCAGAAAAGATCAGGATTATTGAAACCATCTGGGATGATTCTTTAAGAGAAGGAGGAAAGGTGCTGGCTGTTGAAACCGATAAAGCATTTGATGCCATTTCTCCTGACAGCGATTGGGCATTCTATATCCAGGCTGATGAGGTAATGTCGGAAAAAGATATGCCGGCAATAAAGGAAGCAATGTTAAAATGGAAAGATAATACAAAAGTTGAGGGCTTACTTTTTAAACATATTAATTTTTACGGTTCGTTTGATTATATTGCCGATTCAAGAAAATGGTTATATAACCAAATACGTGTTATCAGAAATGATAAACAAATCCATTCATGGAAAGATGCGATGAGTTTCAGGAAAAATAATAAACTCTTAAAAGTTAAACCTGTAAATGCAACTGTTTATCACTATGGCTGGGTAAAACATCCGAAAGCACAGCAAGCTAAACGTGAAGCTTTTGAAAAGCTTTGGCATAACGATGATTATGTTGAAAAATATATTGCTCAAACAAATGAATTTGATTATTCAAAAATTGATACACTTACAAAATTTGAAGGTGAACATCCCGAGGTTATGAAAGAAAGGATTAACAAACAAAACTGGACTTTCGACTTTGATCCAACCCAAGGAATAAAACTCTCGCCCAGACTAAGATTCCTTAATTATCTGGAAAAAGCAACCGGTTTGGAAATCGGACGACATAAAAATTATAAGAAGATATAAATTGGAAATCCATACGGACAAGTTTAGAAAATGGAAATTAGAAAATCTAAATTCCAAAATCTTAAATCTCAATTCTCAATTTCTATCAGTATAATAAGATTCTTCCGAAATTATTTCACCAAATTCATAAGTGATCACCTTTTGCAAGCTTCCGTCATCATACCACCAACGCTCTTTGCCATCTTTTACATTATCAATATAATTAATTTCTCTTTTAAGTTGCCCGTTAGAGTACCAGGCTTTTTGTTTGCCTGTTCCTTTATGAAAATTTGCAGAACCTACAACTTTACCATTAAAATCATAATAATACCATAATCCGTCAAACTTGCCCTTATAATACGAACCTTCAATTTGAAGTTCACCGATGGGATGCCATTTTTTATAACTGCCATGCAAAGTGTCATTAACATAGTTTTCCTCTGTAATTTTTTTTCCTGATACATTCCATTCTATAGAAGTTCCGTTTAGCATATTGTTTAAGTAATTAGCCTCAGATTGTTTAACTCCGTTATCATACCACCTGATTGTCAAACCATTTAAAATATTATCTTTATAATTTGATTCCAATTGTTTTTTCCCGTTTTCATACCACCAAACAGCTACACCATCAATTTTTCCTTTTTTGTATAGTATTTCCGATTTTTTATTTCCATTTTCCCAATAATTTATCTTTTTCTTATTACAACTGCTAATAAGTATAATTAACGGGATATAAATAAAAATAATTAAATGTATTTTTCCGGTCATTTTTTGAAAGACATTAATTAAATGCTGGATTTGGGAGTTTCTTTAGTTTATAATCCTCATATTTATAAATATTCCAATAAGTATTTTCATATCCATTGCTACGTGAATTTCTTTCAAAATTTAATTTAGTATGTAATAAACCCGGATAAAAATATGGCAGGCAATTATCAAAATCTTTTCCAAATTTCATTAATGCACTTAAAAAATAAAATGCGATATCAAATCCCTCAAAAGCATATTGCTGTGGTTCTGTTCTATATTTTGATCGAAATCCCAAAACAAAGATTTTAGTATTATCTTCATTATAATTGATGTAAGTTGGAGAAAACACATGTAGTTTTAAATTTATGAATAGCCCGGCTTCAATATCATTGAATTTATCCCACAAAGGCAAACCAATTACTTTAATATCAAAAGTATCTCTCAGTACTTTTAACTTTGTAAGGAAATCCAAAACAAATACCTTATCATTTGTAAAAGTTAAAATTATATTTTCACGGGCAACCGAAGCATTATTAATAACACCATATATGCTGTCGCGATCATAAATTACTTCGGTTATATAATTCCTGAACCCTGTACTATCGTCTAATGAATTTTCCAGTTGATCCCTAAAAATGACATTTTCTTCAACCTGAACATTTTCCATTAATTCACCTACAACCAAGGCAGTATCATTTTCCGAACATTCTATTAAAATATTATAAAGTAATGCATTAGGTATTAACACGCTTTCGTTCATTACATTTTTTAACACTTTTTCAAAACGGTTAATTTCCTTGCTTCCACGGTATTTATTATGGCGAGCAAAAATAATTTTTGCATCAGGATAATATTCTTTTATAAATTCCGCTACCTGTTCTGCCTGAGCATTTAATGAAGGATTAACTTTATAAACATGAGGATTGTTATACAAGATTTCATTCCTGCTTGATAAGGGATTTACAATGTTTATATTAAAAATTTTAGCAAAATTTGATGCCAAAGTAAAATTTTTGCTATATAAAGGTCCGATAATCAGATCCATAGTGCTTAATTCGGGTTGTTGCAGAACTTTAATAGTTTTAGTAATATTTTGATCAACATCATAAACAAACAAGCGTAATTTTAATCCTGATTTTTTTAATGAATCAACCGCCAACATAAACCCTTCATAAAACTGGATGAAATTAAATGGTTTAGCTGATAAGATATCATCAATTTCAAAAGGTTCTTCAATAATTAAACTATCAGCTTCTTCAAGATAAAACGGAAGCATAAGGGCAACATTATAGGTTTTTTCAATATTTTTAAATGCTTCGTTACACCTTATACTATCTATATTCAGCAGTTTTTCTTTTTTAATAAAATCTCCAGGCAAAGTATCGGATAAGGCTTCAGAATCCAAAATAATTTTTTCAACCGGAATTTTTAATATCTGCCCTTTTCTTAATTTATAATCAACGAGAGGATTTATTTCAAGGATTTCCATAACATCCAGATCATACTTTTTTGCAATCCGTTTTACATTTGATCTTTTTTGAATCGTATGACTGATGAAACCTTTATCGGATTTTTTTTTTGGAATTTTTATAATCTGTCCGATCTTCAGTTTTTCAGACAAACCTGGATTAATAATTTTCAAATTGTCTATACTGATTTTATATGTTAAGGCAATTCTGTATAGATTTTCTCCCTTTTTTACAATATGATTTATATACTCATCATCACTGATATCCTGAGGTTTTTGATCAGTTACAGGAGGTTCTTGAGGTTTTATTTTAGGTTTCTCGTAAGTTTTTACCGGTTTGGATTCATTAATAACCACTGGAATTTTTACATATTCACCTTCTTTCATTGGCTCAACAACATCAGGATTAGCCATTTTTAAATTATTAACTGATACCATATATATATCAGCAATATCTTTAAATCTTTCACCTCGCCTTGCTACATGATAAAAAAATTCAAAATCTTTCCTGCTTAATGTTTTTGATATTTCCGATTCACGGCTAACCAAAGGTATCTTTAAAATCTGATTAATTTTTATTCCTGATTTTGCACCTGGATTTTCATAAATAATATCGTCAATGGGAACATTGTAAACTTTTGAAATAGAATATAATGTTTGCCCATTATCCACCTTATGCATATAATAATCTTTTCCATTAATGCTTTTAATAACAGTGGTTTTTGTAACCGGAACATTTTCCTGTGCATAAAGCAGGTTTCCGATAAAAAAGCTAAAAACAATTAACAGAACAATATTTTTTCTCACTTTATATTATTTTTTTTGAATTACAAAAAATAATAATAATTATTATTAACGAATTAAATAATTTATAAATTGTTTATTCCCATTCAATAGTAGCCGGTGGTTTTGAACTTATATCATAAACTACCCTGTTCACACCTTTCACTTTATTAATAATATCACTTGAAATCTTAGACAGAAAATCATAAGGAAGGTGCGACCAGTCGGCAGTCATACCATCGGTTGAACCTACCGCCCTCAATGCTACAACATTTTCATAAGTTCTTTCATCACCCATCACACCTACTGACTGAACAGGTAGTAAAATTGCTGCTGCCTGCCATACTTTATCATATAAGCCATATTTTTTCAGACCTTCAATATATAAAAAATCCACATCCTGCAAGATACGAACTTTCTCTCTGGTTACTTCACCTAAAACCCTTATTCCCATACCGGGACCCGGAAAAGGATGCCTGCCAAGTATCTCGGGCGGCAAAGCAAGTGCTTTTCCTATTCTTCTTACTTCATCCTTAAATAAAGAATTTAATGGCTCAATAACTTTAAGATTCATAAAATCGGGTAACCCACCTACATTGTGATGGGATTTTATTGTTGCAGATGGTCCGTTAACCGAAATCGATTCAATAACATCCGGATAAATCGTTCCCTGTGCCAGCCACCCAACATCTTCAATCTTATGAGCTTCTTCATCAAAAACTTCAATAAATGTATTACCAATAACTTTTCTTTTTTTCTCAGGCTCGGAAATCCCTTTCAAAGCATCCAAAAAACGATCTTTTGCATTAACACCTTTTACATTCAGCCCCATATTTTTATATTGATCCAAAACGCTTTCAAACTCAAATTTCCTTAATAAGCCGTTATCAATAAAAATGCAAAACAAATTATCTTCAATAGCTTCATATAACAGCATTGCCGCAACCGACGAATCAACACCACCTGATAAACCTAAAATAACTTTTTTATTTCCAATTTTTTTCTTCAAATTATTTATTGTTGATTTAATAAACGAATCGGGTGTCCATGATTGCGAACAGCCGCAAATATCAACAATAAAATTTTTTAGTAAAACACTT
Organism: Bacteroidota bacterium; assembly: GCA_015222115.1. Lineage (GTDB taxonomy): Bacteria > Bacteroidota > Bacteroidia > Bacteroidales > JADFUO01 > JADFUO01. The sequence continues at coordinate 5,156 of JADFUO010000214.1, forward strand.
CCTTCGGTTGTATGATAAACCTCCGGGTGAAACTGGATACCAAAAGTTTTCTCATTCTTAATCTGATATCCTGCTACTTTAACATCAGTTGTGCTGGTTATGATTTCGTAATTTTCAGGAATACTTAGAATAGTATCACCATGCGACATCCAAACCTGACTATCATTTGAAATTCCTTTAAGCAAAGGGCTTTTACGATCAATATATAAAAGATTAGCCCTTCCGTATTCCCTGTTTTTTGACTTCCGAACTTCTCCTCCATCCAAATAAGCGATATATTGAGCACCATAACAAACTCCGAGAACAGGTATTTTTGATTTAATCAATTCAAGCCCGGGTTTTGGAGAATCTACATCCATAATTGAATATGGACTTCCGGAAAATATCATACCCTTGACATTTGAAGTAATTACAGGGATCTTATTAAAAGGATGTATCTCGCAATAAACATTTAGTTCCCTCACTCTGCGAGCTATCAATTGTGTGTATTGTGAACCAAAATCCAGAATTAATATTGTTTCTTCCATTAAGATATTACGCTTTAAATTTATTATTTTTTGCAGACTTATATTCCATTAGCAATTAAACTTACAAATTTAGAATTAAGAATTCAGAACTCAAAATTTAATTATTATTTTCCCTTGAAAATATTAATTTACCAGTTGGAAAAATTAATTATTCAAACATTTGAATTTTAGATTTTTTTTATTTTTGAATTATGAATCCGGTTTAAAAAGCCATCGGATGACTAATATTCAAAAAATCGTCAGAAAAATATAATTATACTATTATTTAGATTTAAAAATCCATCAACTGTGAATAAAAAAAGAAAACAAAAAAAGAAAAAGCCAGGCATAATAAAAAAAATATTGTTAATCCTTTTATCAATAATTTTACTATTGATTATTGCCGCCCTCATCAGTTTTTATTTATGGAAAAGCAACTTAATCAGCAGTCTGGAACACGGGAGTCAAATTATTCAAACTTCAGTTGGTTCGGTTGAGTATGCCAAAATGGGCAAAGGACCTGTGATATTAATTTCGCATGGAGGGGCAACAGGCTATGATAATATTTACATGTATAAAGATTTAGTGGATGAAGGATTTACATTGCTTTGTCCGTCTCGTCCGGGATACCTTCGCACACCATTGGACGTAGGACCTACTTTTGAAGAGCAGGCAGATATGATGGCTGCTTTGCTGGATGCCCTTAAAATAAAAGAAAAAGTATTTATGCTTGGAATATCTCTTGGCGGTCCCACTGCACTGCAGTTTGCACTCCGACATCCCGACCGCTGCAAAGGGTTGATAATGCAGGATGCTGTAAGTAAAAAATATCTCCCCAGTCAGAAAGCCAAAGACTCTTTTTTGGGAAAATTGTTCTTATCAAAATTTGGTAGTGATCTGTCGGGATGGATACAATACCTGGCAGTAAAATATGCCCCGGCATCAGTGTTTGATGAATATCTTCAGGTTGAAACTTTTTACGATAAAGATAAAACAAAGCAGCTTGCCGAAGAAATCATGAAAGATCCCAAAGAGGTTGAAAAATTAAAAGCATTAATTAATATGATTTCTCCAATAAGCAAACGAAAAACCGGGTTAGACAGCGAAATGGAATATGCAGCAAAAATTCCGAGATACCCCCTTGAAAAAATAAAAGTTCCCACGCTTGTCACACAAAGTAAGGTTGACAGGGATGTAGAATTTAAAAATGGTGAATTCGTTGCTAAAACCGTCCCAAATGCCGAATTTTATATATTTGACGGCTTAGGACATTTATTTTGGTTTGGAGATGAATGGCAAACAATTTATTCCAAAATGGTCTCATTTTTAAAAAAACATTCAAAACCCGTAACTGTCATCAAAAATAAATTTTTATTTGAAACAACATGGGTAAGCAATATGGACGGCGCCATGCTGACAATAAACCCCAACGGAACATTTACTATTGACTACCCTTCAGTTGAATCTACAGCAAGCACCCAAGGCACTTATAAAATTGAAGGAAATAAAATTATTTTTCTGAATAAACCCGGCTCAGATATCTGTGATGGAATTGAAGGAACTTATCGCATAAATTTAAAAGTTAATGCTCTTGAATTTTTATTAATATCCGATAAATGCAAATCAAGAAAAAAACATTTTAAAGAAGGGTGGTTTAGGTTATAAATTGGAAATTATAAATTATAAATTGGAAATTTTACATTTTGCACTTGTTTTAAAGCTAGTTAGTAGTTCTAAATTTCATACTTGCTTACACAAATTTTATACAGTATCAGTAAATTAGAATCAATATAAGATCATTGGTTTATAACCGCTTACCAGCTAAACTTTACTTTTTCAATTTACAATTTTTACTTTTGTCTTTTGTCTTTTATCTTTTGTCTTTTAGAGGGTTAGGCCTAATAATCCAAAACCGCCTTATAAACCGATATATTATCTCTTTCATCCTTTACTTCCAGCTTAAAATGATTTTTTCCTTTTTTCATTCTGTCATCAATAAAATATGTAAGAAGGTCGTTTTTAGCATCATACTCCATTAAAATCCATTTGTCGTTCATTGTACCACGATAAAATTTTATTCCTGAAAGATCATCAATAATCTTTATCTTAATAGTTTTATAATTGTAAATATTCTTTTTATTATGAATATTTAATGGTTTTATCTCAGGAGCAATTGTGTCAACAACAACAGTATATCTTCCAAATTCCCTGACTTTAGCTGTTATGAAACCGTTCTTCCATTTTCCACCTTTTGCCCTTAGGTCGTCGTTTTTATTCAGTCTTACAATTATGGCTTTTCCCCTTAGGAATTCCGGTAAAGAATCCGTTCTTATGGATATATTAAATCTTCTGTGTACTGGAGTGTATTCATTATGAATATGATGAACTTTTGAAAAAACACCTTCTATTGATTCGGACTCTTTATAAACAAAATCAAAGGAATTGTAGAAACAATTTTCAGGAAAGTAAATTTTAATATCATCCTGTTCAAAGCGGTTCTCAGTATTATATAAAAATATATGCTGTGAAATAAAAGATGAATCTTGCACTATTGAATCAATATTATGATTTATATTGCTTTTTACAACAAAAGAAAGCTCAGATGAATTATTTTTTACATCTTCAATAACATAAGTTATATTATGATATAGTGAATCGGAAAAAATGATCCTGCCCCTATTAACAGTGCTGTCATAAATGCTCAATCTGTTGTTCGGCTCAATAAAACTTTTTTGTATTCTTTTTTTATTCAGTTTAAATTCCTTGTAATCAATAAAACTATTAATATAACGCGACTCATTAAATGAAAATTTTTCCAGATTATGCGAATAATAAAGCATTGAATCCACAAACAGTTTTACCGAATAAACGCCATTTTTATTATTCACATCATTTAAAAGGTCATAGGTTTGAATTCCGAATGCTATTTCGCCGGATACATGAATAGTATCATTATTTTCAATGTAATGTTTCAAACCCCAGCCGGCAATTTTATATTCAACAGGAGTGATTGAATCATTAACCCTGCTATTTTTATTTAGAGGATAAACTTTTAATGTTTTTATCTTCGGACGAATGTAGTCTTTTACTTTTATCCCGAAAAGCAAGGGATTAACAGGACATTCGGTTTTTGTTTCTCTTATTTCAAAATGCAAATGAGGACCATCTGAACCTCCCGAATTTCCTGATAAAGCTATTATCTCTCCTTTTGTAACGGGGAACTCATTTTTTTTAGGGAAAATCTGAATAGCAAACAACTCGTGTTCATATTGTTTTGCTCTGACAAATTTTTCAATTTTTTTGTTATACTTTTTCAGATGGGCATAAACCGAAACATATCCGTTTGGATGAGTAATATAAATTGCTTTTCCAAATCCTGTCGGAGAAACTTTGATCCTTGAAACATAACCATCGGCAATTGCATAAATAAATTTTCCCTGCTTTCCGTTGGTTTTAATATCAATTCCCGAATGAAAATGGTCTGTTCTTAATTCGCCAAAAGTTCCCGATAATTTGATAGGAAAATCAACAGGTGAACGGAAATAATATTGAGGATATTTATTCTGGCTTTGAGCTAAACTGCTAAATAATAAAAATATTATTAGAATATTTAATTTTATTAAATTTGTATTATTCATTAACTTTTTTTGCAAAAATAAATATTATTAACTTTAACGAAAAATTAATTAAAAAGTACTTGTATTAGACGGTTTAAATAATCCTGTTGAAGAAAGTACCGACAATGTTACTACCTTAATATACAGAGATGCTTACTTTATAAAAAGTGATTCTGATAGATACTTGGTTCTTGATACTTGATACTTGATACTTGATACTTGATTCTTGATACTTGATTCTTGATACTTGATTCTGGTTAAAAGATTATGACATCCAGTATTGAGCATCAAGTATCTGTTAAAAAAAAGTAATACTTGCAATTTCCCTTAAAAATAAGTATCTTTGTAA
>JADFUO010000215.1 GCA_015222115.1 Bacteroidota bacterium
ATCATGTTTTATGTTTATGCCTTATACTCGTCAGCGTACGATAAGATTTATATTGGTTATACATCAAAAAAAGAAACCTTGTAGCGAAAATCTACAAGGTTTCAACTGTTGACGGAAGGGAAATGACTGAGAACAATATTGTTTCCCAGTACTTTTATTAAATTACTTCAATTTTAGTTTATATCCATCTTTTTCACAAATCGGACAATAAGTGTTTTTAATGATAGATATATATCCGCATCTGTCACATTTGTAATACTTATGATATTTAAGATTTTTTGTCGTCTGATTAAATTTTATTCCAAGCTTCATTAATAATAAATTTTAATGTTTTATAAAAATAATTCTAAAATTTGTAAGGCAATGTTTGTGCCAAAAATATAAAACAAAGGAAATTAATTAGTTATGGGTTGTAATTATATTATTTATATCTTTTTTTAAATACCAGATATTTGGGAAATATGCTAAATTATTGTAATTCATAGAAAATGAATAGTTTAACAGGTAATATTCATTAATACGGAAAGGGATATATTATACGAATTCGGATAATTGTTTTATTGAAACTAAAGGGAAATTATTTTTGTCCATAAAACTTTATGTTTATTAAATTGATTAAATTTGTTAAGATTTAATCAAAGAGATTTAATTTAGCAGCCAAATTTAAATAGTATTGATATAAAAACAGAAAATTTTATGATTGATTTTAATAAATATTCTGAAATAAAAAAAAGTGAAATTCAGAACTTAATAAAAAATATTAAAAATAATTGGAAAGAAAAGATAAATAAACATGAGGCTTATAAAAAGATTTTAAGTTTAATTGACCTTACAACCTTAGAAGGCTCAGATACAGAAAAAAAAATTATAAGCTTATGTAATAAAGCAAAGGGATACAAATTAAAAGGCAAAGGAATTCCAAATGTAGCTGCTGTTTGTGTTTATCCTCCTTTTGTAAAAATTGCAAAAAAAAATCTTGAAGATACCGGCATAAAAGTAGCTTCAGTTGCAGGTGCTTTTCCAAGCGGGCAATCTCCTTTGTTTGTTAAAATTGAAGAAGTTAAATATGCAATTAATGAAGGAGCTGATGAAATTGATATGGTAATTTCAAGAGGGAAATTTCTCGAAGGAAATTATCAGGAAGTATTTGATGAAATTGCTGCAATTAAAGATGTTTGTGGGGACAAACATTTAAAGGTGATACTTGAAACCGGTGAGCTTGAATCATTAAAAAATATCCGAAAAGCAAGTGAAATAGCTATCAATGCCGGTGCGGATTTTATCAAAACATCTACAGGGAAAATTTCACCTGCTGCTACTGAACCGGCTTTTATTGTTATGCTTGATACTATTAAAGAGTATTATGAAAAAACAGAAAAAATGATTGGTGTCAAACCTGCCGGGGGAATTTCCGAACCTTGGCAAGCCTTAAATTATCTGGTTTTAGTTAAGGATATTCTTGGAGATAAATGGCTTAATAAAAATTATTTCCGTATAGGTGCGAGCCGTTTGGCTGATAAAATTCTCACCGAAATATTAAAAACCGAATAGTATTTAATTTTGGCACAAATTAATCAATTTTAATATATTCCTTTACTACCCAACCAGTTGTTTCTGTTGAAACGTGGTACCAGCC
>JADFUO010000216.1 GCA_015222115.1 Bacteroidota bacterium
TAACAATATTGAATGCTTTGAATCGTTTAAAAAATTGATTTACTTTTAAATTTTTATAAGGTATAACAAAAATAAAATTAACATTTTATCAGAATGAAATATAAAATATTTTTTCTTCTTCTTCTGAATATTATTCCCTTTTTATCATTTTCCAAACAAATTAAAATTAAAGAAAAAATAAACTGGAAACCCATAAAATCAATTCATATTTCCGAAAATGAAACACAAACATTATTAACATTTGAAAATGCAATTTTCGAATCCTATTCGGGTAATCTGCCAGTTTATTTCAAAAAAATTGAATTATCCTCTAAAGGTGATATAATTCATGCCGAATTAAAAAATACAGTTTATAAACCGCTAAATAATCAGGAAACAAACCATATTATTGAATCGGGAATAATTGAAAAAAGTATAATTATTCATATCACTCATTCTGCAGTAAAAAAAGTTCCTTATGCCAACATTTCATTCATCCCAATCAGATTAAATTCCGAAACCGGAAAATACGAAAAACTTATTTTCTTTGAATTGGAAATAAACATCATTGAAACTGAAAAAGATGTATACAAGACAGTAAGTTACAGGAATAATTCGGTTCTTTCTAACGGCGACTGGTATAAAATACGTGTTAATCAAACAGGTATTTATAAAATAACTTATGATGATCTTTTAAATATGGGAATAAATGTTTCATCAATTAATCCCCAAAATTTAAGAATTTATGGTAACGGCGGAGGAATGCTACCCGAATCAAATCTTATTTCCACTTATGATGACCTTCAGGAAAATGCTATTATTGTTGTAGGGGAAGACGATGGCAGTTTTGATAAAAATGATTATATCCTATTTTATGGTGAATCTCCAAATACATGGGAATACAGAGTTTTAAACCAATACTATATACATACATTAAATAATTATTCATATTACACTTATTATTTTATTACAACCGATCTGGGTGAAGGCAAAAGAATTACATCACAGCAATCATCAGGTTTAACTCCAACAAATTTTATTACTGTTTTTGATGATTATGATTATCATGAAATAGAAATGGAAAACCTGATAAATACCGGGAGAACATGGTATGGTGAAACATTTGATATTATAACCTCTTATGAGTTTCCGTTTAGCTTTCCAAATTTAGATAAAAGTAAAAATGTAAATTTTAGAATTGTTGTTGCTGCCAGATCGGATAACACAAGTTATTTTAAAGTTTATGCAAACAGTCAATTTATTAATGAATTTTCTGTTCCAAAAATATATCATGGTTCCGGTTCATCTTATGCAAAATCTGTAGAAAAATTTTTTAATTTCTCTGTTAATAATGATAATATTAATATAAAACTTGATTATAGGAAAACAGCTTCAAATTCAATTGGTTGGCTAAATTACTTTGAGATTAATGTATGCAGGCACCTGAAATTCAGCGGTAGCCAGATGTCATTCAGAAATGCAAGCTCAACAGGTATTGGAAATATTTCAAAATTTACCTTATCTAATGCCAATAATTCAGTTAACATTTGGAATATTACCGACCCGCTTAATATAATGTGTGTTGATGCAACTTTATCAGGAAATAATTTAACTTTTACTCTCCCTACCGATTCATTGCTGGAATTTACAGCACATAACGGAACTTCATATCTTTCGCCTGAATATGTTGAAAAGGTTCCAAATCAGAACTTGCATGCTTTAAATAATATTGATATGATAATTGTCAGTCACCCCGGTTTTATTGATCAGGCATACCGTTTGGCTGACCATCATATAAATTATGATAATTTAAGCGTATTTGTGGTGAAACCCCAGGAAATTTATAATGAATTTTCTTCAGGTGCTCAGGATATCTCTGCTATTAGGAATTTTGTTAAAATGTTATATGATAAAGCAAATCCTGGTGAAGAACCAAAATATCTGCTTTTATTCGGTGATGCCTCATTTGATTATAAAAACATATTACCGGATAACACAAATTTTGTTCCTACATGGGAATCGGTTGAATCTTTAAACCTTACTACTTCTTATGCAACAGATGATTATTTTGGATTATTGGATGATAATGAAGGAATGTCTGCAAATGGTGATCTTGATATAGGTATTGGCAGATTCCCTGTTTTTACAACAGAACAAGCTAAAGCATCTGTTGACAAAACCTTAAATTATATGATTAATACAGAACATGTAATGGGCGACTGGCGAAATGTGATTTGTTTCATAGCCGACGACGAAAACGGTAATCTTCATTTAGAACAGGCTGAAGAGATGGCTGCTATTATTAATACAAATTTTAAAAATATTAATGTTGATAAAATTTATCTGGATGCTTATCCGCAAATTTCAACACCAGGCGGACAACGATACCCGGAAGTTAAAAAAGCAATTAACAGGAGAGTTGAAAAAGGAGCATTGGTAATTAATTATACCGGTCATGGAGGCGAAGTTGGATGGTCTCATGAACGAATACTCGAACTTTCAGATATATATAGCTGGGAAAATTATAATAAATTACCTGTTTTTGTAACTGCAACATGTGAGTTTAGCCGTTATGACGACCCTGAAAGAACTTCTGCAGGCGAATATATTTTCTTGAATCCTGATGGAGGAAGTGTCTCAATGCTTACAACTTCAAGGGCTACTTACGCAACCACAAATATTAAGCTTAACAAATGCTTTTATACTATTGGTTTTAAAAAAATTAATGGTGAATATCCCAGAATGGGAGATATTATTATGCTTTCAAAAATAGAAGCTGGCTCTACAATTAATGAAAGAAAATATATTTTGCTTGGCGATCCTGCAATGCGTATGGCTTATCCCGAAGATAGTATTGCAACCGTATCAATTAACGGACAGGAAATAAGTATAGTTCCTGACACCATTAAAGCTTTATCAAAAGTAACAATAAGCGGTTCAATCTTTTCAGATGATGGGGAAAAACTTACAAATTACGATGGTATCATTACCCCTACTGTATTTGATAAACCATCAAAAATTACAACCTTCGGGCATGATCAGGGAAGTACGCCCAAGACCTTCTACATTCAAAACAATATTCTTTATAAAGGTAAAGCCCAAATCACAAACGGCGACTTTTCTTTTACCTTCGTTGTACCGAAAGATATTGGATATAATTATGGGTTCGGAAAAATCAGTTATTACGCACAGGATAAAAACTCAGATGCAAGCGGTTATTATGAAAACATTATTGTAGGCGGTTATGATAATAATGTAAAACCTGATTATACAGGGCCTGTTATTGATCTTTATATGAATGATAAAAACTTTGTATTTGGCGGTATTACAAATGAAAACCCTGATTTACTGGCATTTGTTAACGATGATAGCGGTATCAATACCGTTGGCAATGGAATAGGTCATGATATTGTAGCTATACTTGATGATAATACCGAAAACTTATACGTTTTAAACGATTATTATGAAGCCGATATAAACAGCTATACAAGCGGTACAATCAGGTATCCTTTTTCAAACTTAAGCGAAGGTTTGCATAATCTAAGCTTAAAAATCTGGGATGTCTTTAATAATTCTTCAACTGCCTATATTGAATTTTTTGTTACTGTATCGTCAGAAATGGCAATTGAACATTTATATAATTATCCTAACCCATTTACTTCAGGTACGGGCACTTCATTTGTTTTTGAACACAATCAGGCAAACACCAACCTTGAAGTGCAGATACAAATATTTGCTTTGAACGGACAACTTGTTAAAACTATAAATACCTTTGTTTACACAAACGGATTCAGGTCGGATCCGATAAAATGGTACGGCACTAATGATAATGGCAGTAATGTTAAAAAAGGCATGTATATTTACAGATTGTTAGTGAAAAATCCTGACGGTTCTTTTAATGAGAAACGATCAAAATTGGTTCTAATGAAATAATATGCAACCAAATTTTGTGATGTTGTGTCTGATATTATATATTTAGAACATTACTTCATAAAATAATTAAAAAATAATGAAAATTAAAAACATCATACTGATATTTTTTATTTTACCGGTAATAGCATTTGCAAACACCGGCGATAATAAAAGAGTGATTAAGTGGGAAGGTATTCAAAAAGTAAAAATCGCAGAAAATCAAATATTGAACATCCTGTATTTTGATAATGCAATTTACTATGATCAAACCGGCTCATTACCGGTTTTTACCGAAATATTTCCTTTAAGTTCAGCTAATGACAAACTGCAGGTTATCCTGAAAAACAAAGTATTTGATGAATTTGATGAAAATATTATCAAAAAAATAAATGATATTGAAAACATCTCCGACAGCATAATTATAAATACATCTTTGGTTATTGAAAAGAAAAAGCCTTATGCTTTAATTTCATTTGTACCTATCCGTAAAAACTTAACTTCAGGGAAATATGAAAAACTGATTTCATTTGATATTGACTTTAAAATTACGGGTAAATCCGAAAAACAAACTTACCGGAGAACTTACGTTGAAAACTCAGTATTATCAACAGGCGATTGGTATAGAATTAAAGTAACAAATAAGGGAATTCATAAAATTACATACAGCGACATGGTTGAGATGGGCATAGATGTTAACAATATTGACCCCTGTAATATCAGAATATACGGAAATGGAAACGGAATGGTTTCTGAAAGAAATATGCAACCAAGATATGATGACTTATTGGAAAATGCAATTGAAGTTGTTGGTGAAGAAGACGGAAGTTTTGACCAAAACGATTACATATTGTTTTACGGCGAATCTGCTGTAACATGGAAATTTAATGTATTTAAACAGATTTTTGAACATAAGGTAAATTTATATTCCGACCACACATGTTATTTTATTTCAACAAGTTTGGGTGAAGGAAAACGAATAAGTTTTACTTCCTCATCAGGACTGGAGCCTACAAATTTTGTATCAAAATTTCACGATTATGATTTGCATGAAAATGATTATGTTAATTTATTAAAATCAGGAAAGGAATGGTTTGGCGAATCATTTGAAAACGATTTCTCATACGATTTTCCATTTGAGTTTCCAAACATTGATTCAGGGTCCGACGTTCAGATGAAATTCAGTTATGTTGTAAGATCGGAAGAGATAAGTAATTTTACCATTTATGCAAACAATAATGAAATTGCCTGTATTGAGTTGCCTGCATTCAACACAGGTGGATCAACATACGCATTAAGTATTGATAAAAATATTATTTTCAATCAAAATCAACCGGATTTAAATATAACTATAAAATACAATTCACCATCTCCAACATCTATTATATGGTTAGATTTTCTTGAACTTAATTTAAAAAGACATTTGATCTTTAACGGTGAGCAATTGGCTTTCAGGGAGCTATCATCAATAGGAGAAGGAAATATTACGGAATTTAACCTGTCATATGCAAACCCTGATATAAAAATATGGGATGTAACGGATAAATTTAACATAAAACAAATTGAAGCGGAAATTACCGGTACAAACTTATATTTTACAGTTCCAACCGATTCATTGAGAGAATTCTTAGCATGGGATAATTTTTCATTTTTTTCTGCCGAATTTATTGAAAAGGTTGACAACCAAAATCTTCATAGTTTAGAACCAATTGATATGGTTATTGTTACCAATCCCTTGTTTATATCACAAGCTTATGAACTGGCAAATTTACACCAAAGCAAAGATAATCTGTCGGTTATTGTAGTTACTATTCAGCAGATATATAATGAGTTTTCATCTGGCGTACAGGACATATCTGCAATACGTGATTTTATAAAAGTACTATACGACAAGGCCGGACCAACGCAAATACCAAAATATCTTTTGCTTTTCGGTGATGGCTCGTATGATCCAAAAGACAGAATTCCCGGAAACAATAATTTTGTTCCTACATTCCAGTCTAAAGAATCATTAAGATGCACAATCTCTTATGTTACGGATGATTTTTTTGGGTTGCTTGATTATAATGAGGGTTATGATGCAGGCGGAACTGTTGATATCGGTATCGGTCGTTTTCCGGTTCAATCTATTGAACAGGCTGAAAATGCCATAAATAAAGTGAAGAACTATATTGCTAAAAATGATTCTACTTATGCTGATTGGCGAAATTTAATTTGTTTTGTTGCAGATGATGAAGATAACAACCTCCATTTCAGACAAGCTGAAAAACTGGCAAGCATCGTTGATACTTCTTATAAAACATACAACCTGAAAAAAATATACTTAGATGCATATCCACAAATTTCCACTTCAAGCGGAAAACGTTATCCCGACGCAAATCAGGAAATTTATGAAACCGTAAAAAAAGGAGCATTAATTATAAATTATACCGGACATGGCGGAGAATTAGGGTGGTCAAGTGAAGCGGTTCTTGATATAACTACAATCAATAGCTGGAACAACAAAAATAATTTACCTGTTTTTCTTACCGCTACATGTGCTTTCAGCAGATTTGATAATCCGGAACTAACTTCTGCCGGTGAGCTTGTCTTTTTAAATCCTAATGGAGGCGGTATTGCTTTGTTTACAACAACAAGACTTTCTTATTCCCAATCAAATTTTAACCTCAATAAAAAATTCTATCAAAATGCATTTGAAATGATTGATGGCGAATATCCCAAACTCGGTGATTTAGTTAGAATATCAAAAACACCTTCAAACATAAATTCAAAAAACTTTGTTTTATTAGGTGATCCCGCACTTCAAATTGCCTATCCTCAATATAATATTTCAACTACCTCAATAAATACTCAGGAAATTAAATCACTATCCGACACACTAATGGCTATGTCAAAAATTTCCATCAGTGGTATAGTTCACGATGTTTATGGTAATAAATGCTCTGATTTTAACGGTTATATTTTCCCGAAAATTTTTGATAAGCCTGTAAAAAATTCAACCTTAGGCAATGATGCTCATAGTCAGCCAAATGTTTTTTATACTCAAACCAATATTATTTATAAAGGTAAATTTAGTGTGATAAACGGTGAGTTTTCCATTAATTTTGTTGTTCCCAAAGATATTTCCTACAATTTCGGGCTTGGTAAAATAAGTTATTATGCCAGAGATACAATTAACTATATTGATGCAAACGGATTTGAAGAAATTACTATTGGAGGAATTGATGAAAATGCAACCCCCGATTTTGCAGGACCGGAAATTGAACTTTATTTAAATGATAAAAACTTTGTTTCCGGTGATATTACAAATGAAAGTCCATTGTTATTAGCATATATCAGTGACCAACAGGGTATAAATTACTTTAGCAATGGCATAGGACACGATATTGTTGCAGTATTAGATGATGACTATTGTCATTCAATTGTTTTAAATGATTATTATGAACCCTGTATTGATTCTTATCAAAAAGGTGAAATAAAATATCTTCTTTCAGATTTGGATGATGGTTTACATACTTTGCAATTAAAAGCATGGGATGTGTATAATAATTCATCAAAAGCCTGTATTGAATTTATTGTAAACAAATCGGCAAAACTTGCACTTAATAATGTACTAAACTATCCGAATCCTTTTTCTACAGGAACATGGTTCACATTTAAACATAATAAGCCCGGTAAGCAACTTGATATACAAATACAAATATTTACCATTGAAGGCAAACTTTTAAAAACATTAACACAAAAATCTGATTCTGATGGAATAAATATTGAGCCGGTTTACTGGAATGGCTTGGATGATAACGGAAGCAGGGTTGACAGTGGCTTTTATATTTACAAACTTTTAGTAAAAGAAAATGAAAATATAATTACCGAACAATCACAAAAATTAGTAATTATTAAATAAACAATATAATAAATTATTTTTCGTTAATTTTGCACCCTTTTATAAATTTTAGAAATTAAATATATGAAGTTAAGATTAGTAATGATTATTATTTTGAATGTAGCATTATTAAATTGTTATGCTCAAAATACAGGCGAATGGTTAGGACAAGATCCAATTAATACAATAACAACCGCAGTTCCGTTCTTGATGATTGCTCCTGATGCACGAAGCAGTGCTATGGGTGATGCAGGTGTCTCTTCAACACCAGATGTAAATTCAATGCATTGGAATCCCGCAAAATATGCCTTTATTGAAAAAGATATGGGATTTTCAGTTTCTTACAGCCCTTGGTTAAGAAAGTTGGTTAACGATATAAACTTAGCATATTTAGGGTTTTATAAACGTATAGATGACCGTCAGACAGTTGCTGCCACTTTATTGTATTTTTCATTGGGAGATATTACTTTTACAGATGAAATGGGAAATAGTTTAGGCACTTACAGGCCAAATGAATTTTCAATTGATGGAACATATTCCAGAAAATTATCTACTAATCTGTCAGGTGCTGTTGCAGCACGGTTTATATATTCCAATCTTACACAAGGCCAGTTTGTACAAGGACATGAAACACATGCAGGAACTTCTATTGCTGCTGACGTATCTGTTTACTGGCAAAAAGAAATTACAATGGCAAAATTAGACGGACTTTTTGCCTGGGGCATAAATATTTCAAACATTGGTGCAAAAATTTCTTACAGCGATAATATTATTAAAGATTTCATACCAACAAATTTACGTATCGGTCCATCACTTACCCTTGATCTTGATGAATATAATACGATATCATTCATGGTAGATGTAAATAAATTACTCGTGCCAACACCTCCAGTTTATAAAGTTAATGATTCCACAGGGCAACAAGTAGTTGATCCCTCCACAGGCAAACCAATAATCTTAAAAGGAAAAAACCCTGAAGTATCAGTTGTTACCGGAATGATACAGTCGTTTTATGATGCACCGGGGGGATTTAGCGAAGAAATGCGTGAATTTAGCTTTGCTATAGGTGCTGAATACTGGTATGATAAACAATTTGCACTTCGTGCCGGATTTTTCTATGAAGATAAGACCAAAGGAAATAGAAAGTTCTTTACCGTTGGAGCCGGCTTAAGATATAATGTGTTTGGTTTGGACTTTTCATATTTAATTCCTCTTGAACAACACAACCCACTTGAAAACACTCTCCGCTTTTCATTATTATTTAATTTTGACGCATTTAAAGGGCAAAACAAGGAATAAATTACATAATTTCTTGATTAATAGCATAAATTTTTGATATTCCGATATAAATATAATGATACGAGTTGGATTTGGTTTTGATGTTCACAAACTTGAAAACAATCAGGATTTCCGGATTGGTGGTATTAAAATTCCACATACAAAAGGTGCAGTTGGATACTCTGATGCTGATGTTTTAATACATGCAATTTGTGATGCCTTATTAGGTGCTGCCGCTTTACGCGATATAGGTTTCTTTTTTCCTGACAAATCCCCTGAATTCAAAAATATTGACAGCAAGATATTACTGAAAAAAGTTGTTAGCCTGATTGCCGAAAACGGCTATTCAATAAATAATATTGACTCAACAATTTGTCTTCAAAAACCAAAACTCTCAGAACACATCCCCGAAATGAAAAAAGTCCTTGCTAAAACCATGCATATCAGAGAAGGAGATATTTCAATAAAAGCAACCACTACCGAAATGTTAGGTTTTGAAGGCAGAGAAGAAGGGGTTTCGGCTTATGCTGTGGTGCTTATTAATAAATAATAATTTCTATTTATTAATATTATTCCTTAAAAACAGACGATTTCAACTTATCCATAAATTCATCCGTTAAAGAAGAACCAAAGAAAAAAACCACTCCGTCAGCACCTTCTTCTCTTGCAATTATTACTTCCTGCACAACACCTTCAGGAGTGTTTGTGTTATGTGATGAACGGATTCCAATACCCGGATAAACCAAACAATTCCTATTTGCGGCATTAACAGCCCGTTTAACCGATTCCCTGAAAACATCAAGATCATTTGTGTATTGCATTGGGCAGATAATATCAACAAGTCCTCCCTTTGCCCAAAGCTCCCAATCCTGACCTATTAAAACTTTTGCAGTTTCACCATCTGGAAAAACATCAACCCCCAAAACAACATCTTTACCTGAATTATCTATAATTTCTTTAATCTCCCTTACAAGAGTTGTTACATGATTTGCGTTCCATTTTATCCACTCGCACCAAACCATACTTCCGCAGTCTTGATGAACGTCAAGTGGAGAATCTCCAAATTCTTTTTTAAAGGCTTCACAAGTAGCTTTATCATAGCTGAATCCCTGATTTATCTGAAAGCGGATATAATCCAGATGTATCCCGTCAATATCATATTTAAATGCTTCAATAATTTGCCTTTTTAAATATTCACGTACTTCTGTGTTTGCTATGTTTAAATATGGGTACATTTCACCCTTTTTTCCTCTGATGAGCCATTCGGGATGCTCTATTATTTCGCCTTCTAATTTTACTCTACCTCCCGGGCAAAAAATTGAATGTACTTTAATATTTCTTTCGTGGGCTTCTTTAATAAGAATTTTAAGAAAGTCCCATTTTTTTTGATGTTGATACATCATGCTGCTAAAACAAAATAGATTATTGATGCCTATTTCAGCATACTTATCCAGAAGTTCTTTCAAATGTTGTGTTGCTTCTTTTTCATCATCTTCAAACATGGTGGAACTAATCCATACAGCCCTTCCTTCTTTTTGTGGCATCGGTTGTGAAAATAATGTTACTGGAATGGTTGCAATGACAAAAAACAATATCCCTGTCATTAAAATAATAGTAGATTTTAAATGTTTCATTTTTAGTTTTTTTATTTAAATGATATTTAATATTTTATTTAAAAACCGTTGATTTTAATTTTTCAATAATCTCATCATTAAAAGAA
>JADFUO010000007.1 GCA_015222115.1 Bacteroidota bacterium
ATGCTTTTCTCTTTTGTTTGGAATTTGAATATTGAAATTTGAAGTTTATTTGAGATTTGGAATTTTTAATATTTTTTTTAAAACTATAGGACTTTATAGACGGACAGTAATTAGTAAAGTTTACGACAATAAGTTAGTTCATATGGAAGCGTTTCAGTATAATCAGAAATTTTTTAAACATCTTACATTTGACTTGATATTACTCACGTAAAAATAACATTAATTAATGGATATCTGGCTGATTATTATTATAACCTTACTTTTATCTGCCTTTTTTGAGGGGATGGAAATAGCTTACGTTAGCTCCAATAAGCTGAAAATTGAACTTGATAAAAGTAAAGGTAAGTTTTCGGCAAAAATTTTATCAGGGTTTATAAAAACACCCTCTAAATTTATTGGTTCTTTATTACTTGGAAGTAATATCGCACTTGTAATTTATGGTATTGCAATGGCAAAGTTGCTTGAACCTGCGATTATTTATTTTTTACCTTCACACTTATCAACCGAATTTGCCATCCTTATAATCCAGACAATAATTTCAACTTTATTGATTTTGTTTGTTGCTCAGTTTATCCCAAAAGTATTATTCAGGATCAGACCAAATGCAATCCTGAACTTTTTTGCATTACCCATAAAATTGTTTTATCTGATTTTTTATCCGGTAATATATGTTTTTATTGGTTTTTCCGAATTTGTTTTAAAACAACTTTTCAGAATAAAATTTGCTTATGAAAAATATAACTTTAGTCCGATAGATCTTGATGAATACGTAAAAGAGTTTATCCCTGCCGATGATAATGAAAACGAATTAAATCAGGAAATACAAATGTTTCAGAATGCTATTGATTTTCGCAATGTAAAATTGAGGGAATGTATGATACCACGTACTGAAATTATTGCCCTTAATGAAAATGAATCAATTGATGTTTTAAAACAAAATTTTATTGACACAGGTCACTCAAAAATCCTGATCTATAAAGAATCAATTGATGATATTATCGGGTATACACATTCGTACGATATGTTTAAAAATCCTTCAAGCATAAAATCAATTCTTAAATCAGTTATTATTGTTCCGGAAACCATGCTTGCCAATAAAGTTTTATCCATGATGATACAACAACATAAAAGTATTGCCGTTGTAGTTGATGAGTTTGGAGGTACTTCGGGCATGATTACAATGGAAGATATAATTGAGGAAATTTTTGGAGAAATTGAAGATGAGTATGATGTTGAAGAATTAATTGAAAAACAAATAAAAAATAATGAATATATTTTTTCAGCAAGGCTTGAAATTGATTACTTAAACGAAAAATACAAATTAAAGCTGCCCGAATCTGGTGATTATGAAACACTTGCCGGATTAATGCTTCATCATCTTGAAAATATACCTGAAAATGGCGAACAAATTATTATCGGACATTTTATATTCAATATTCTTCTGGCAAGTCAAACCCGGATTGAGCAAATACATCTGAAAATTAAAGAATAATAAATATTTTTTTTAATCTTTAACTTTCTGTTGTACATTTGCAAACTCAAAAATTTTAGCATACGTAAAATATTAAATTTTTTTAAATTATAATTAAGATAAAAAATGGCTTTAATTGGAAAAATCAGGAAACATTCAGCACTATTGGTTGTTGTAATTGGCGTGGCATTGGCTGCCTTTGTTTTAGGCGATTTTGTGAAAGGCAAACCCAGATCGGCAACTGATGTAGGTGAAGTGAACGGTGAAGAGATTACATATCGGGAATTTAACAAGAAGTTTGAAGAAAATATTGAGAGTGAAAAACAAAATCAAAGAAAAGAAAACCTGACTGCTGACGAAAATTTCGATATTCGTCAAAGAACATGGAATCAGATGGTTTATAGTATTATTATGGAGGATGAATATGATGAGTTGGGTTTAGCAGTATCTTCAGACGAACTGTTTGAACAGGTACAGGGGAAAAATCCTCACAGGTATATTCTTCAATATTTTGCTGATCCTGAAACCGGACAATACAATCCGGCTCTGGTTTTAAATTTTCTTAAACAACTTGACCGGATGAAACCGGCCGATGTTCATCAATGGTTGAATTTTGAACGTGCAATCAAAGAAGACAGATTAAATACTAAATATTTAAATCTTGTTTCAAAAGGATATTATGTTCCCCAGGCATTTGCTAAAAAAGATTTTGAAAATAAAAACCGGAAAGCAAAAATCAAATATGTTGCCTCAAGATATACAGAAATTCCTGACAGTCTGGCTAATTTCACCGAAGATGACCTTGAAAAATATTATAAAAACCATATTTATCAATATGAACAGGAAGCAACAAGAGATATTGATTACGTGATTTTTGAAGTAAAACCTTCTGCAGAGGATCATAAAAAAATCCGTGAAGAAGTAGATGAAATATATAATGAATTTAAATTGACCGGTAATATCAACAATTTTGTAAATGCAACTTCCGACAACAGATACGACAGCACATTTTTCATGGAAGGCAAATTACCGGTTCAAATGGATTCAATAATGTTAAATTCCAAAATCGAAACTTTTATACCTCCTTATATTGAAGATAATGCTTATCACATGGCAAAGCTTGTTGATATACAATACAGACCAGATTCAATGAAATCAAGTCATGTTTTAATTGCATACAGAGGTACCTTAGGTGCAAAGCAGGAAGTTACCAGAACAAGAGAAGGAGCTCAAACAATAGCTGACAGTTTATTTATTATAATTAATAAGAATCCAAATAAATTGGAAGAAATTGCAATAACAATTTCCGATGATCCTTCAGCAAAGAAAAACTCAGGGGATCTGGGCTGGTTTGCCGATCAGACAATGATAGGACCTTATAACAAAGCTGTTTTAGATGGAAGGATCGGTGATGTTGAATTAGTTGAAACCCCTTACGGTTTTCATATTATTAAGATTACAGGTAAGAAGAAACCTGTTAAAAAAGTCAGAGTGGCAATAATTGACAGGGCAATTGAACCGAGCGGACAAACATTTCAGGATGTATATGTACAGGCAAGTAAGTTTGCAGGTGAAAATACAACTAAAGAAACTTTTGAGAAATCAGTAATTGATCAGGGATTAAATAAAAGAACTGCTACAAAGGTCAGAGAGATGGCAAATATCATTGCCGGACTTGATTATCCGCGAAGTATAATCCGTTGGGCTTTTGATGTCAACACAGAAGAAGGAAATGTATCTCCTATCTTTGATATGGACGGTAAGTATGTAGTTGCCATTGTTACGAAAGTTAATGAAAAGGGAAATGTTCCTTTAAAAGATATTGAATCAAATATTGAAGGTTTTGTTATAAGGGATAAGAAAGCTGAAATTATTTATGAAAAAATTGATGAATCTTCCGATGATATTGATAAAATATCAAAAAATTTAAATTCAGAAGTTAAAACAGTAGAAACTGTTAATTTCGGTTCGCCGAATATTCCCGGAATCGGACGTGAACCCGATGTTGTTGGAGAAATATTTGCACTTGATAAAGATGAATTATCAAAACCTATACAAGGCAAAGGTGGTGTATTTGTTATTTTTCTTGAAGAATTTATTGAGCCTGCCCAAGTAAGCGATTATTCGTTTAATATAATACAAATGGAATCCAATTTTGACAGAAAGATAAAGAATAATTATGTTTACAGGGCACTTGAAAAAATTGCAGATATCGAAGATAACAGGGTAATGTTCTATTAGCCCCTAATGTTTATAAGTTTACCAAATTTATCCGTATGGACATGTTGTCTATATTAAATTTCTAATTAGGTCAATTGTTTTATTCCCCATAAAGGTTTTATTTAGAACTCGATTTTAAATAAACATAGTATCTTATATTTATTTTAAAGCACTTCCAACCTATTGGCATCCTGCTTTAAAAAGATAAAAAGCAAAATTGTAAAAGCCCATAAAGAAGAACCACCATAACTGAAAAAAGGAAGAGGTATCCCGATAACAGGTGTTAAACCTATAGTCATTCCGATGTTTACAACAATATGAAAAAACAAGATGGAAGCCACTCCATATCCGTAAATCCTGCTAAAATCTGAACGTTGTCGTTCGGCAAGTTTTATAAGTCGTATAAGTAAAGCAATAAATAAAAAAATTACAACAAAACTGCCGACAAAACCCCATTCTTCACCAACAGTACAAAAAATAAAATCTGTGCTTTGCTCGGGTACAAAATTATATTTTGTTTGTGTACCTTTTAAAAATCCCTTACCTGAGAAACCTCCACTACCGATTGCAATTTTTGACTGGTTTACATTATAACCGGCGCCTTTCAAATCAACTTCTTTACCAAGTAAAACCTCAATACGTTTTTTCTGATGTGGTTTTAAAACATTTTTAAATCCATAATCAACACTAAAAACAAAAGCAATGGTTAATACAAGTATGCCGATTATAGAATAAATGTTTTTTCTGTTTCTTTTTATAAAGAAAAACATAAGAAATGCAATACCCGCAAGAATCCCGATAAAAATAAATTTACCTAAAATAAGTGTTAGGATAAATAAAACCACAATCATCACACCAAGAATCAAAATACTTCCTGACAGCCCTTCACGATATAAAACCAGGATAAAAGAAGAATAAACGAGAGCTGAACCCATATCATGTTGTAACAGGATAAGTATAGCCGGAATTCCGATAATTAACAGGGATTTAATGATAGTTTTTAATTTTTTTAGATTAATATTCAGAGTTGTAAGGTATTTTGCAATAGCTAAATTTGTGGCGAATTTGGCAAACTCAGCCGGCTGAATACCAAAAGCTCCAATCTGGAACCACGACTTTGAGCCGGCAATCCTTGTGCCTAATAAAAGAACAGCAAGCAATGATAAAATGCTTATTATATAAATTGGGTAAGCAAAAGTGGAGAAAAATTTTGCATCAATTATTAAAATTATAAGAGCTAAAATAATCGCTGCTGCTATCCAAATCAGTTGTTTTCCATAACGTTGTGAAATGTCAAATATACTTTTATGAGACTCATCATAAATGGCAGCATAAATGTTTATCCATCCTAAAAAAACCAAAGTAAGATAAAGGAAAACCGTTATCCAGTCAATATTATGAAATATGTTTTTTTGTCCTCTCAATTTTTTGATAATAAGTTAGTATTTAACATTTTTTCTTCAAACCAATTCGGTTTTACAGTCCCGTTTAAATATTTTTCAATCATCAGGGTTGCAATGGGGGCAGCCCATGTGGAACCAAACCCACAGTTTTCAACAACAACCGCAACAGCAATTTTCGGGTTGTCTTTCGGGGCAAAAGCCATAAACACCGAATGATTATCCCCGTGGGGATTTTCAGCTGTACCGGTTTTACCGCAAATTTGTAAATCGTTAATTTTATACCATCTTGCTGTTCCATGTTCACCTTCGTAAACCTGATACATCCCTTCAATCACTATATCAAAATATTTCGGATCAATATCGGTAAATATTTTTTCTTTATATTTTTTATTGTCATAGTTTATATTTTTAATTGCTTCAATAATATGTGGTGTAAAATAATACCCCCTGTTGGCAATAATTGCTGCAAGGTTGGCAAGTTGTAAAGGTGTAAATTCGATTTCGCCCTGCCCGATTGATAGCGAACGGATAGTAATAGCTTTCCAGCCTTTTTCACCGTAATATTTATTAAAATAACTATCGGGAGGGAGATTACCGGAATGCTGGTTTATCAGATCATTATCAAATTTTTTACCTGTGCCGAAACTTGAAACATATTTTCTCCAGTTGTTGTATCCTTCCTGAATGGTGGCGAATTTCGGCTGCTCAAAAATCGATTTGAATACTTTCCAGAAATAAGGATTACACGATTGTTCAATTGCATGAAGAAGGTCAAGCGGTGAATAATGATCATGGCTGCAAACAATCGGATAAGAAACCACACCCTGACACCCATATTTTGTATAAGGAAATAATACCTCTTCCTGTAAGCCAATCAACGTGTTTATCATTTTAAATGTTGAGCCCGGCGGGTATTGTGCCATAGTTGCCCGGTTAAAAAGCGGCTCTAAAGTATCACTGCTTAATTTTTTAAAGTTTTCAGTACGTACTCTTCCGATTAAAAGATTCGGATCATAAGCCGGACTTGAAACAAGTGCAAGTATTTCGCCAGATGAAGGTTCAATAGCAACTATGCTGCCCTTTTTATTCTGCATCAATTTTTCGCCATATAATTGCAGGTCAGTATTAATTGATATATATATATCATTACCTGCAATAGCTGTAGTATCGTATTTTCCGTTTTTAAAACTCCCCTTTTCACGGTTAAATACATCTACTACTTTTATTTTTAATCCTTTTTTCCCTCGCAGTTTGTTTTCATAGTATTTTTCTATACCATTTTTACCGATATAATCGCCTTGTCTGTAATATTTTTCATTTTCCAAATCTTTTTTGTCAACTTCGCCTACATAGCCTAAAATGTGTGCAGCAACAGGAATGGGATATTTTCTGAGCGTACGAGTCTGAACATAAAATCCGGGATATTTATATAATTTTTCCTGCAGGTAACCATAGTCTTCCCTGGAGATTTGTTTTAAAAATACAGATGGTTTATAGTAAGAATGTTTCCGTGCTTTTTCTAACCGGGTGATGAACTGGTCTTTATTAATTTTTAGCAATTTACATAATTCGATGGTATCAATATTTTTGACTTGTTTAGGAATTACAAGTAGGTCATAAGCTGCTTCGTTATAAACGAGTAGTTCCCCGTTTCTGTCATAAATTAAACCCCTTGCAGGATATTGAGTTACATACCTGAGAACATTATTTTGAGCTGATAATTTGTATTCGTTATCAAGTACCTGAAGCAAAAATAAACGGACAAGAAAAATTACTCCAACAATAATAAATATGGAAATTATGATATATTTCCTGTTGGAGTATGATTTGTTCATTTTTTGATCAGACTTTGAATTCTAAATATTTTGGTAATTTATACAAAATTAATGATAAAATTCAAAGGAAAATCATTTAATATAAATTTCAGGAGTTTGAATGACATTACTTTTATGTAAAGCTCTGTCAAGGATATAAACTTCTAAGCGAATAGTGTCATATTGCGATGTATAGTTTAAAAAAATTTCATCTTCAATTTCACCTTTTATTGATTTATTTATTCCGCTTGGTGTGAGCATTGGAATGCGGGCATTTAAGGGAGGGTCTAAAATAAGCTCAACAAATTCACCATTCTGCTTTTCAAAATAGGAGATATAAAAATTGTAATCATAAGGAGGTATAGTATCACTTTGTTTTAAACCTATATCTCCGTCTCCATCAGTATAAGAAATAGTTAAAATCCCTTTGGTATATGCTTCTAATGTATCATTGTAAATTTTAGCAAAACTCACAAATTCAATATGTGGAATAATGGGATATTCTTCAAATTTTCTACAGGAAGATAAAATTATTAAAATCCCTGAAAAAATTAATAAACCGGTTTTGAGAATAATCTTCATTGCGTTACTTTTAGTATAAACCACGTTTAATGCGGTTTATATGATGTTGTGTGGCGTTTATTTGTCTATCAATTCATTTAATCTCATTTTAATTCTACTATCTGATGATGGTCTGGGAGCATCATCATCCACAATATTTCCTTTTTTGTCAATTATCATATATGTTGGAAAACCTTTCCATTTAAGTTTGTTTCTTAATAATTGAGATTGTGCTTTGTCTAAATAATAATTCTCTCCGGCTATATGCAGGTTCTCAATTGCTTTTTTCCATTCATTTCTATCTGATGACATGCAAAGATTTACAAACACTATTGGCTTATTCTTGTAATAATCGTGCAATTCAATTGAATAAGGTATTTCACTTTTACAAGGACCACACCAAGTTGCCCCAATATCTAAGTAGATTACCTTCCCTTTGTGTTTGTCTGTGAGATTACTGAAGAAATCTCCAATTATTTCTTTCTCTTCTTCTGTAACTGGATCTAATAATGAAACATGATAGTTATTTTGCTTCTCAAACTCTTCCTTTCTTTTTTGGAGTAAAGTAATTAACAGGTTGTTATTTAAATACAGATTAACATCTTTCCGTAATTCTGAAAAATCTTCAAAGGAATCTTCAAAAAATTTTGAAATGATTCGATAACACATGATATCCCTGCTTATTCCTGACTGTTCATACTCAACAATATTCTTAAGGCATATTTCGTAAGCCTGGGATAATTTTTGCTCCTTTAAAAGATTCATTATAACAGAATCTTTTTGTATATATTTATCTGTAGAATAATGCCATATATGAATTCCATAACTTGATGAAATAATTGCAGATTCATCATTCACTGGAAATAAAGACTTATCGAATAATTCTCCTTTATATTGGGTTTTATTCATAAAATGATGGAATTTAAAATCTATCAAGTAGTTTGCATTTCTATAGATAATATCTTTTTTAGCCCAAGTCAGGAATTCTTTCGTTGGATTATAACTTTTTCGAAATTCAGACAGAATAGAATCCTCAATGAACATACGATGCTTAATGTCCATTAAATATTCTTCGACGGATTTATTCTCAGATTTAGGGTGAAAATCATCAATATTTTTGAAACGTAAAAAGTCTAAAATATTCTGTGAAGTTTCAGAATTATTGCCTGAAATTTTAAATTCTGGGAATTTTTCCTTTTTAAAAGAGATTGAGTTTAATGAAAGGTTTAAGCTATCTAAAGGTTTTACAAATAGTTGGGCAAACCCCTTTTCATATTTTAACAAAACATCCTGTGGATGCAAAATTTCAATTTCAAATTTAAAGTTACCTGTAGAATCTATTATTTCCGTTTGGTAATCGCACCTATCTATCGAACAGGGATATGAAAGTGAAATAACCTTGGAATAACTATCAGATAACTCTATATTTCCTGCAATTATTACTTTCCCTCTATAAATTTCGATATTTTTCTGGTTAGAATCACAAGAGGTTAAAATAGCCAAAACTATTACAATCAAAAATTTATTCATATTTATGGTATTATTCTTTTTCTAAATGACACTGAACCGCACATAGAGTATAGGTGTTATGCAATGTACATTACTGTAATAACTCTGTTAATTTCTGCTTAACTTCAACTGCACTAAGATCAATAGCAATTATCTTTCCTGATGAAGTAATAAGAAATGTTCCTCCACCTCGGTTGGAAATACTATATTTTTCCCATACTCTGTTTTGGTTATCTTTATCGATAATATTTATCCATGGGTAGTTTTCCTTTTTTATTGATTTATTTAAGTTGTCTGCATCGCCATATCCCCTTGTAACTCCAACTATCTCAAATCCTAAATTTTTAAATTCTTCGTACATAGGAACCATTTCCCTGCTTTTTTTAATACAAGGGCTACACCAGGTAGACCACAAATCTAGTAAAACAACTTTGTTATTATTTATTACACTCGATAGTAAAATATTTTCCCCATTAATATCGGGTGCAGAAAAATCAATAAACATACCTCCCTCATGTATATTTTTCAAACCTTCAAGCAAGTCTTTTACAATGGAAGAGTAAGGATGATCGGGATATTCGGAGGATAACCTCTGAAAATTAATCTGTGCTGCATTCATAAGGGCAGTATCCCCTTCTTTCCAACAACAAGATTTTGAGTGGTTTTGAATGTCTCTCATAAAAAGATAATAAGAGAGCAGGGATGTATTTTCCTTAATGTAGTTGTACTCCCAAAGCATCATTTCATCAATTATAGAGTCTTGTTTCTCTTGGTATTTTCTTCCTTCGACTGAATACATTAAACCTGTATTGCGAAGATAACGCTGTTCGGAAAAAAGTCTTTTCTTAAGCTTTTCATCTTTATTTTCTGCTAGTTTCTTTACCAGATTAATCCATTCACTACTGTATAGACTTCCTTTTTCATCCAATAAATCAAGGCTATCATTATACTTATATATTTCTGACCAAAATTTTTTAAACTGTGTTTGATTAAAACCATTTAGATTATCATTCAAATTATTGCCCACAAATAAATTATTGTCTTCATCCTTTTCTGCATATAGGGTAAACTTTACTTCACCTTCTTTAACAAAAAATGAATTTCTGAAGAAAGAACCTCTATCATGTTCTTCTTTGAAAACCAATTCGTAAACTTCAGGATGTGATACAATCATCACATATTCGAATGAATTATTGATTATTGGTATTTCAATATTATAATCACGGCAATCCTCAGATGCTTTATACAAAAGAAGTGTTTCACTTTCACGCCCAATAACATCTCCTTTTATAACGCATTGCTTATTTTTTTGACCACAAGAAATAAAAGAAAAAATGATTAAGATCAGGAATAGTGCTTTTAAAGTTTGTCTCTGTATCATGTCATAATTTAACTATGTTGAATAATTGCCTTTTTTTTGCTCAGTATATTGCACAACTCCGGTATAAAATTACAAAATATAATTTCAATAACAATTATTACCTTTGTATTAATGAACTCTTTTAACTTCAATAAAAAAATTTTCAACATTAGCAGTGTTAATAGTTTTAACGAAACTGCTCTTGAAATATTTCGTTATCAGTACCGGAACAATTCAATTTACAGGGAATTTACCGATCGGCTTGCCATTAAAATTAACGAAATTAAGCATTACTTGCAAATCCCATTTTTGCCAATTGAATTTTTTAAAAATTATGAAATTAATACAGTAAACAGCAAGCCCTCATTAGTTTTTCTAAGTAGTGGCACAACCGGATCAATTAAAAGCAAACATTATATTGTTGATGTAAAAGTTTATGAAGAAAGCTTTCGCAGATGTTTTGAAATTTTTTACGGAAATGTAAGCAATTATTGTATCCTTGCACTTTTATCTTCTTATCTTGAAAGGAAAAATTCGTCTTTGGTTTATATGATTAAAGATTTGATTGAAAGAAGTGGTAATCCTGATAGCGGATTTTATTTAAATAATTATAATGAACTAATTGATAAATTAAATAGGTTGAAAAATTCAGGTAAAAAAGTAATTTTATTTGGAGTAACTTTTGCCCTGCTTGACATTGCCGGAAAATATTCGCTGGATTTTCCCGACCTGATTGTTATTGAAACCGGTGGCATGAAAGGCAGAAGAAAAGAAATTATCAGAGAAGAATTACATGAAATATTATGCCGGGGTTTTGGTGTAAAAACAATACATTCGGAATACGGGATGACAGAATTATTGTCTCAGGCATATTCAAAAGGGAAAGGAATTTTTAAAACACCTCAGTGGATGAAAATTTTAATCAGGGATATTAATGACCCGCTTACAATAATTGGAAATTACAAATCAGGTGGAATAAATGTGATTGATCTGGCAAATTATTATTCCTGTTCATTCATAGCCACTCAGGATTTAGGGAAATTGCATAAAGATGGCTCGTTTGAAGTTTTAGGCAGGTTTGATACAAGCGATATCAGG
>JADFUO010000217.1 GCA_015222115.1 Bacteroidota bacterium
AATTAAAATATAAAAGAGCCAAGGCTACCATGCAAGAAGTTGCTGCCACAAAAACCAAAACCGAAAGAAATTACCAGCAAATGCTTGATGTTTTGGCACAATTTACAGTAAAAGCTCCAAAATCAGGGATGGTGATTTACAGGCGTGGCTGGGACGGCAAAAAACAAGCTGTAGGAAGCCAGATAAGTGCATGGGACCCGGTAGTTGCTACTTTACCAAATTTAAAAGAAATGATATCAAAAACCTATGTTAATGAAATTGATATCAGCAAAGTAAAAGAAGGTCAAAAAGTTGAAATCGGTATTGATGCATTCCCGGAAAAGAGTTATACGGGAGTTGTAACCGAAGTGGCAAATATCGGCGAACAAATGCGAAATTCAAATGCCAAAGTATTTGAAGTAATTATTGAAGTTAATGAATACGACTCAATACTTCGTCCTGCAATGACAACAAAAAATACAATCATTACAGACATTACCGACAGTGTTTTGTTTATCCCGATTGAATCTATTTATAACAACGACAGCCTTTCATTTGTATATACTTCAAATTCAAAAAAACATGTAATTACAGGTAAAAGCAATGAAAACGAAATAATAATCAAAGCCGGACTTGAGGAGGACGAAAAAATTTACCTTGCCCCTCCAATAAATGCTGAAAATTACAGATTAACAACTTTAGATACTGCAATTGTAAATAAATTTAAAAGATTAGATGAAATTCCTAAAAAGGAACCTGAAACAGATACAATTCAAGAATTTTTAAAAAAAATTAAGGGCGGTAATTTTCCTGCTGGGATGAAAAATCTTAGCAAAGATGAATTGCAAAAGTTAATGAAAAAACAAGGTGGAAAACGTGGAGGACAAGGCGGTAAATCCGGAGAAAAACGCGGGAAATAATTATTATTCTAAATAAAACAAATTACTTTGGAACGATATATTCAAATATTAGTAATTGCACTTGAAGCAGTTCTTGCAAATAAATTCCGCTCGGTTTTAACAGCACTGGGAATTATATTTGGTGTAGCTGCTGTTATCACTATGATGGCAATTGGAAATGGTGCAAAACAGGAAATCCTTGAACAAATTAAAATGGTTGGAGTTAACAACATTGTTATTACACCCATCATTGATTTTTCTTCAAACTCTGATGAAGAAGAGGAAGGAAAAACATTAAAGAGAAAATTTTCCCCCGGCCTTACACTCAAAGATGCACAAAGCATTAAAGATATTATCCCAACAGTTGTCCGCGTTAGCCCTGAAGTTACTTACGACACATATATAATCAAAGACGGCAAAAGAAGTTCGGCTGTCTTGAATGGAGTAACACCCGATTTTTTTAAGGTTTATAATTTATCTATTCAGGAAGGTCAGATGTTTAATCAGAAACAATTGGAAAACGGAAGCTCTGTTTGTATCATAGGTCCAAGCATCAAATCAAAATTTTTTCCACAGGAAAATCCAATTGGAAAATATATTAAATGCGGAAACATCTGGTTAAAGGTTATCGGAGTTTTAAAAACCATAAAATTCAATCAGGATGTATCTAAAGACTTAGGTATAAGCGACTATAATCAAAATATTTATGCTCCTATACAAACATTGTTATTACGATACAAAGACAGGTCGTTGATAAATGAAAGTTCTTTACGTGGTGGACAGAGTATGGTAATTTATGGCGGACGTTCTATATCAAGATTTTTCAGCAGCAGTGGTGGTGATGAATCAAATTTTAATCAGTTAGACAAAATAGTTGTACAGGTTGATGAAACAGAACAACTAACATCAACAACCCGGATATTGAAAAAAATGTTAGAACGAAGGCATGAGGATGTACCGGACTTTGAAATAAAAGTTCCCGAATTGCTTCTAAAGCAGGAACAACGAACAAAAGATATTTTTAATATTGTTTTGGGTGCTATTGCAAGTATTTCGCTGATTGTAGGTGGAATAGGGATTATGAATATTATGCTTGCTTCGGTTATGGAACGCATCAGGGAAATCGGAGTAAGAATGGCTACGGGCGCAAGAAAAAGCGATATTATTTTTCAGTTTCTTTCTGAAGCTACCCTGATAAGTATTACAGGCGGTTTTATCGGTATTATTCTCGGTGTGGCTTTTTCAAAAATTATTATGAAAGCTACTGATATACTTACAATTGTTTCGCCTTTGTCAATAATTATATCATTTGGCGTTTCGGCTACTGTTGGAATTTTATTCGGATATATGCCTGCAAAAAAAGCAGCAAACCAGGATCCTGTGACATCTTTAAGACATGATTAATTAGATTTATTATGGTTCTATGTTGAATACTATGGATGTTTCAATACTAAAGGGTTTCAGGTTCCAGGTTATAATTTACATAATCGTTCACAGAGTTAATAAATAAATTGTTCAATTGTTTCATTGTTCAATTGCTGAAATACAACAAGTAATATGGAAAAAAAGTATTTACAACTCAATGATAAAGATGCCTATAAAATAGCTTTTAATTTAAGCAATTATGTGTGGGAAATTGTTGTTAAATGGGACTGGTTTGCCAAAAGAACTTAACCAACTTATCAAATAAATTGAAAGTCTAACAATAGAGCAATATAGCAATAGAACCATTATTCAATTGTACTTTAGATTTATGCCGTGAATGGTTATTAGTTTACGCATAAAAACATCATAGTACTAAAAAATATTTGAAATGAAGAACAAAACAAACGCTTTCTATTCAAGCATAATAATTTTGATTTATTTAACTTTGCAATCAGTTTGCCTGACAGCACAAACAGAAGTCAATCGTTTAACACTTAAAGATGTTATTTATATTGCCAGGCAACAATCGCCCGATGCATTGATAGCCAAGCACAGATTCAGAAGAAGCTACTGGGAATTCAGGACTTATAAAGCCGCTTATCTTCCTTCACTTAAGCTTGACGGAGTAATACCAAACCTTAACCGTTCAATAGACGGTATTACTCAACCCGACGGCAGTGAAGTTTATAAAGAAAGAAGCCTGGCAAGCTACTCTGCCGAAATGTCCATAAATCAAACCATTGGCTTTACAGGCGGTAGCTTATTTTTAAGATCAGGAATACAAAGATTAGATAATTTCGGTGACTCAACAGTAACATCATATCTATCAACTCCAATTAACATTGGCTATAGCCAACCTATTTTCAAATACAATCCTTATAAATGGGACAGAAAAATTGAACCTTTAAAATATGATGAAGCTAAAAGAACTTATGTTGAAAATGTTGAACAAATATTAATAACAGCTACAAATTACTTTTTTAATTTATTACTGGCACAAATTGAAAAAGATATTGCCAAAAAAAATCTCCATAATTACGATACACTCTATCATATTGCCAAGGGGCGATACAACCTCGGAAAAATCGCTGAAAACGAATTATTACAATTAGAGTTGAATCTTTTAAGAGCACAAGCATCCGTTGATAATGCAAACCTTTATTATGAAAATTATCTTTTCTTGCTAAGGTCATACTTAAGAATAAAAGATGATTATGATATTATTTTGATTCCTCCAACCAAAACATGGCATACTAATATTGATGTGAACAAAGCAATTTATGAAGCCAAAAAAAATACTTCAACCGGTTTAGCCTTTGAACGACGGTTACTTGAAGCCGAAAGCCAGGTAAATAAGGCAAAAATGGATAACAGATTTGATGCCGAACTTTATGCGGTGTTTGGGTTGACACAAACATCAGATGATATTAGAGAAGCTTATAAAAACCCATTGGATCAACAACAAGTAACACTGGGTATTCATCTACCAATTTTAGACTGGGGGCTTGCAAAAGGCAAGATCAAAATGGCAGAATCAAGTCAGGAACTTATTAAAACATCTGTTGAACAGGAAAGGATTGATTTTGAACAAAATATATTCTTAAATGTAATGCAGTTTAATATGCAGAAAAACCAATTGAAAATTGCAGCTAAAGCAGATACTGTTGCTCAAAAACGATTTGAAGTAACTCAGCAAAGATACATGATCGGAAAAATTAATGATGTTATGGAACTTTATATTGCCCAGATTGATAATGATAATGCCAAAAAATCTTATTTTTCAGCTTTGCAAAATTATTGGATAAATTATTTTGAACTTCGTAAACTTACACTTTATGATTTTAAAAACGACAGATTGATTTTATTTAATATAAACGATATTCAATAATTAACGTTCTATGTTGAATATTATGGATGTTTTGATATATAAAAGGTTCAAGGTTTAAGCTAATAATTCTTTGAAATTTGATAATATCAAAACATTAAACTTTACCCGGAAAGCTCTAATAAATTTATTCTTATGAAAAAAAATATATTCCTGTTTATCATAGCGTTGCTATTTATTACTCCTGCAATCACTTTTGCCCAAAAAAAATCTATTACTGCAGATGATAAAAGTTTTATGCTCGGTTTTTTACCAAAAATAATGGATGTTAATAAGGGTATTCTATCTGACAGAAATAATATCATTAAGCTAAAAAAACAATTTACAAATACAGGTAAACTTAGCAATGAAGAAGAAGTTTTTCTGTCGGAAATATCAGCTAAATATGGGATTAATTCTTTTAAATTGGATGATAAAGGTGACAAGGATGTTTTGCAAAATGAGTTTAATGACCTGTTGATAAGAGTTGATATTATTCCAACCAAATTAGTAATGGCACAGGCAATCTGTGAGTCAGCATGGAGCAGATCGTACTTTGCTAAAAATGGAAACAACTATTTTGGCGTTCATTGCTATCATAAAGGTTGCGGCTTGGTTCCTTCAGGAGATAAAAACGCAGGGTTTGAAGTAAAATCATATCCAACTGTATTAGCAGGAATAACAGATTATATTCATATTCTGAATACGTGTTCAGCTTATGAGGGATTAAGGAATATACGCGCCCAGTTGAGAAAATATAATCTGCCGCTTGACCCGTTAAAACTTGCTGAAGGTCTTTCACGATATTCTCAAAAAGGAGAAGAATATGTACAAATCCTTCAATCTCTTATCAATGAATATATTCCTGCGAATATTCAGGTGTTTATAAAGGAGAATTAGACAAATTAGACTCCTAATCAAATTTTACTATTAATGAAACTCCATAACCATTATTAAAAGCAGTTGGCATTATCTGAATTTTTGATTTTCCAATCGAATTATTATAAATAGTTTTTCCAATAGCAATTCCTAATACTGCCCCGACAAAAACATCGGAAGCCCAGTGTTCATCATCATTCAGGCGGGAAAGCCCTGTAAAACCGGCTAATGAATATGACAATATCGCTACCCATTTTTTATCCTTATAAGTTGAAGCTAATACGGTTGCAATTGAAAAAGCAGTCATGGTACGACCCGAAGGGAAAGAAGTATATTTAATATCAGAAAAAGGTCCGTCCCAATTTTTCGGATAAGGAGGTACATCTTGGTAAGGGCGGTGGCGATGAGTTATTTGTTTTATAATCTGAGCAAACACTCTACTTATAATATAAGCTTTTACACCATTAAGTGCAGCAGCTTCGGCACGTTCGGCATTTTTTGTATTACCATATATATATAAAACCCCAAGAAACGGTAATGAATATAAACCACTGCCTAATGGGGTAAAAAAATATTTTGAAACATTATCTGTAAAATTACTCCTGTTACTTTGAAAAAATTTCCGTATTTGTTCATCTTGCGAATAAATTAAAACAGTTGCACCAATGCAGGCAGTTGCAGTTAACCACTGTTTTTTGTTCCAATGGAATGGAGCTGTTACAATATCTCTTGAATCCGTTAAGTATGATTTAAAATAATTTTTATTAAGCTTAACAGGTGAATATTTTAATAATAAGGTGTCATTTTGGGCATTAAGACTTAACGTATAATTTAAGATTAAAAAAATTACAGAAACAATTTTAATCATTTTTTTCATCTCAGTATATTTCCAAATTATTAATGAGACCAATCGTATAGCCATCGGATGACTACTTCTCAAAACCCTACTAAAAAAATTAAGCTATGTACCGGTAAATTAAAAAGTCATCCGATGGCTATTATTTTTAAAACATCTCATTTTATTCATGTTCTTTCGCTTCGTTCCAGTATTTATCCATTTCATTCAGCGTCATATCATGTAAGGATTTCCCGAGCTTTTTAGATTCTTCTTCAAGATATTGAAAACGCCTGATAAATTTTTTATTTGTTCTTTCAAGGGCATCTTCAGGATTTACTTCAATAAAACGGGCATAATTTACAATAGCAAATAACAAATCTCCCAGTTCGTTTTCCATCTTATCTTTATTTTCCTTTTCTTCAACTTCTTTTTTCAGTTCATTCATTTCCTCAATTACTTTATCCCAAACCTGTTCGGGTTTTTCCCAGTCAAAACCAACTCCACTTGCTTTTTCCTGTATTCTGTATGCTTTTACCAATGGTGGCAGCGACAGAGGTACACCACCCAACACTGATTTGTTCCCTTCTTTTAATTTTATTTTTTCCCAATTATTCTTTACTTCATTTGCATCTTTTACTTCAACTTCACCGTAAATATGTGGGTGTCGGTTTATCAATTTTTCTGATATTCCTTTCAAAACATCCGCCATATCAAATTCACCTGTCTCTGAAGCAATTTTAGCATAAAAAACTATATGAAGCATCATATCGCCTAATTCATTTTTTATTGCATTTATATCCTTCTCTAAAATAGCATCTGATAATTCGTAAGTTTCTTCAATAGTAAGATATCTCAGGCTTTCAAAAGTCTGCTTTTTATCCCATGGACATTTTTCCCTTAACTTATCCATAATATCAAGTAATCGCTTAAAAGCAATTTGTTCTTTGTTCATATCCGGTTATTGTATTTTGTAATTAAGAATTGTCTCGGCAAATTTCTTTTAACTCTTTATCAGATAGTTGTTCTATGTTTTGCAAAAACAATTCCTAAATTATTTAGTAAAATTGATAATATAAAAACAGAAAAAAATATTTTTTTCTCATATTAAATAAATATTAAGATAGGATAAAATGTTTTTTACAACCCAAGTTTCCTATAAATTATTACTTTCCGGGATAGTAATTATTATTACAAACCTTCAGATTGTAAAGATAATAAATTTAAGATTATAAAATTGTTAAATTTGCCCGTTATATACCGATACGGAACGAATTTATTAATTTTAAGTAGTTGTTCCTATCGGCATAACTGCTTCTAACAAAAAAATACTTTGTATTTTTAATAAGAAGCAGTATACTTTACAGCCCGAAAAGTAAAATATATTTTTTAATATTCATAATAACGAACATGAAAAATATAAAAAAAACATTATCCCATATTTCTTCATTTATTCTCGTTGTTGTATTAATAAGTATTTCAAATCCTGCCCCGGCTCAATTCAAATATAAATTACGCACATCAAATTTAATTCTTGAAACCAAATTACATTATGGTTTTACTATAAGCCATCATCTTGAGATGCAACTGTTTAATAGCCACTTTTCTGCATTTGAAATAAATATTTTAAAAAAAACTTATGGCAAAACAAGATGGGAATACATGTATAATTATCCTATTATCGGTATTTCGCTTTGGCATTCAAATCTCGGCAAGTCCCCGTATTTAGGTTCGGGTACTGCAATATTTCCATTTATTGCTTTTCCTCTTGCCAAAAAAAAGAAAACAACATTGTATTTTCGTCTTGGAGTAGGTTTGGGATATATCAGTAAAAGTTTTGACCACCTTAAAAATTATAAAAATATTGCAATTGGCTCACATCTTAATGTAGCCGTAAGTTTGATGTTTGAAGCCAAATACAGGCTGGGCGAACAACTTCTGTTATCAGGCGGCTTTGGCTTGACGCATTTTTCAAACGGCTCAATTAAAACACCGAATTTTGGAATAAACATACCCTCTGTAAACATAGGAATAGCTTACAGGTTGAATAAGGAAAATCCATATACTAAAAATAAATTGTTACCCGAACTATATCCATTTGAATTTGACGGTAAACGGTCAATTGACATTTATGTGTCTGCCGGCGCCGGAATAAAAGATATGCAATCGGATTTTGGCAGCAGATATTATGTTTATACAGTATTTGCTAATGTTTTTAAAAGAATTAGTTTTAAAAGTAAATTAGGCTTGGGCTTTGATTTATCTTACGATGGTTCGGATATTATTTTACTTGAAAGAAATGATATTGAAATTCCGCATTTTTATTCCATTATAAAACCCGGAATTAACGTTGCTTATGAGCTTGAAATGTCAAAAGTATCACTCGTATTTAATTTGGGGATGTATCTTTACGGGATGGAAAAAAGTGATGGTAGTGTTTATGAAAAACTCGCTTTCAGATATATGATATCCGATCGTTTATTTACAAATATAACTTTAAAAGCACACTCGGGAAGAGCCGATTTTATTGCTTTAGGAATTGGTTATAAATTAAATTTAATCTACTATTAATATTTATAAATATGAAACAGAAAATCAAAACAATAATTTCAATATTTTTATTACTTTTAATATTTTCGTGTGAAAAATACAATTTAGGAGATTGTTTTAAAAATACAGGCAAAATTATCAGTGAAGAACGATCACTTTCAGAGTTTTCAAGTATACTACTCAAAAACAATATAAATCTTATTTTAACATACGGAAATGAACAATCTGTAATTGTGGAAGCAGGGAAAAACCTTATGTCATCAATTCACACAGAAGTTAATGATAAACAATTAACCATTAGCAATACAAGCAGTTGTAACTGGGTGAGAAGCTATGATAAGCCAATAAATTTATATTTAACATTTAACACATTAGACAGTATTATTTACAGGTCATCCGGAGATATTACATGCACAAACACATTGGAATGTGATACATTATTAATTCAGGTAATGGAAGGTTGCGGAAGTATAAATCTTGACCTTAACACTCAAAAAGTCCTTCTTAAAGAAATATATGGAACTGTTGATTTCACACTGAAAGGAAAAACCTTTACAAGCTACATTTATTCAGCAGGATATGGCCCATTTGACTGCCGTGAATTGGAAACCAAAAACACATTCGTTGTAAATAAAAGCACTAATGATTTTTATGTAAAAGCTTCAGACATACTGGAAGCTACTATTGATAACCTGGGAAATGTTTATTATTCAGGTAACCCGGCAAAAATATATAGTACCATAACAGGTGAAGGAAGATTAATAAAACTTGATTAATTACGCAAAGATGTTGAAACAACTAAAGCAAATAATAAGAAATATTGATTTAGTAACAGTCATTATTATTGCTCTTTTCCTTTTTACTTATACATCGTACAGGGCTTATAATATGTCGTTTACACATGATGAAAGTTATACTTATACCCGCTATATTCATGGTTCGGTGATGGAAATTATTTCATACAATGTCGGCCCCGTTTTGCCGAATAACCATATACTTAACACCTTGGGTATGAAATTTTTTGAGTCACTTTTCGGATCCAGTGAACTTGTATTACGACTTACAAATTTATTGGGATACTTACTATATATGATTTTCTGCATACTGATTTTAAAAAAATTAAAAAATCCCTTTCTTCTTGTAACAGGCTTCATTATTTTAAATTTCAATCCTTTCCTGCTTGACTTTTTTACACTTGCACGTGGATATGGTTTAAGTATTTCAATGATGATAATCAGTATTTATTATTTTTTAAAATGGCTTGAAAGCAATACTTCCAAACATCTTAGCCTGACTTTTATATTTGGTATTCTTTCTGTTTTAAGCAATTTCACACTACTTAATTATTATATTGCTATTTGGGCTGTTTATATTATTTGTTTATTAACTGAAAGCATAAAAAATAAAATTAAATTAAAAAAAATATCGGGACACTTATTCAAAAAAAATATTATCCCTCTTGCAGCAACAATAATTCTTGGAATAATTTTATACGAACCTATTAGAAAAATTGTAAAAGGTGACCAGCTTTTTGGTGGTGAAGAATCATTTTGGGAAAATACAATCGGTTCGCTTCTTAGCAGTTCAAATTATTTTCAAGATTATGGGGCTCATTTTTATTCATACTCATATTCAATAATTTCAATAATCCTGGTAATTGCCTTAATCGTTTCAATAACTGAATTTATCAAAAATAAATTCTATATCACAAAAACTCCTGCATTAATTATTTTACTTATTCTTTTTATTTCAGCCTTTTCGACCATCATCCAAAACTACTTATTTAAAAATGAGTTCCTTACGCATCGTACAGCCTTGTTTTACATTCCATTATTTTGGCTTACAACAATATTCGCATTACATTTTTTAATTAAAATCAAAATTGTAAAATTTATACCTTATCTTTTTATTATTTTTCTTATTACAGCATTATCTTATCATTTATGGCATACTATGAGTGTTTCATTTACTTTGGATTGGAAATATGATGCCCAGACTAATGAAATGATTGTTGATTTGGAAAAAGAAGTAAATC
>JADFUO010000218.1 GCA_015222115.1 Bacteroidota bacterium
ACTTCGGTTTTTGAGCATCATTCCGCGATCTTTAATGGAAATTTGGATGCTTGTACACCTCAAACACTTTTACTGCTTAATACAACTTCTGTTCCCTTTCCTTCTGATGCAGCCATGATTTTAAATGCAGGCGATAAACTGAAATCAACTATAAAAGATATAATTTGGGATGATGATTATTTGGTTGAATGAGATGAAATGAGATTTGTTGAAATTGATAGGAATTGATTGAAATATGAGAATAGCACCACAATTATTGTGGTGTTCAATAATTATGAATCAAAACAAAAAACAAAAAATCCTTTTTATTGACTCGGTTCATCCTGTATTAATGGGTGATTTTACTGATATGGGTTTTAAATGTGATTATTTTCCGGAATATAAAAAAGAAGATTATGAAATGATAATTCATGAATATTTCGGAGTAATTATCAGGAGTAAAATTAAATTGGATAAACATATTCTTGAAAAAGCCAATCAGTTAAAATTTATCGGAAGGGTAGGATCAGGTTTGGAAAATATTGATGTTGAATTTGCTGAAAAAAAAGGAATTAAATGTTTCAATTCACCGGAAGGCAGCAGGGATGCAGTAGGAGAGCAAACAGTGGGAATGTTATTATCTTTATTAAATAATCTGAACAGGACTGACAAAGAAGTGAGGCAAGGAAAATGGAACAGGGAAAAAAACAGGGGAACAGAAATAAAAGATAAAACAATTGGTATTATCGGCTATGGAAATATGGGCAGTGCTTTTGCTGAAAAAATCAGTGGTTTTGGAGCTAAGGTAATTGCTTATGATAAATATAAATTTAATTATTCGGATAAATTTATTACTGAAACCGATTTGGAAACAATATTTAACGAAACAGATATTTTGAGTATTCATGTTCCTCTCACAGAAGAAACAACTTATATGGTTGATGACAGTTTTATTAATAAATTCAAAAAGGAAATTTATTTTATAAACACTTCGCGGGGAAAGGTTGTGAAAACAGAGGATTTAGTTAAGAATATCCAATCAGGCAAAATTAAAGGTGCTGCTTTGGATGTGCTTGAATACGAAGATTTATCTTTTGAAAATCTGGTTAAAGAAAATTTACCGGATGCCTTTAAATTTCTTATAAATTCCGATAAAGTTATTTTATCTCCTCATATTGCCGGCTGGACTTATGAATCAAAATATAAGCTGGCGAAGGTTTTGGTGGATAAGATAAAGGAAGAGATTGGTTTGTAATTTACCAACTCAGAATCTTAACAAAATCATACTCATCCGGATTAGCAATATATTTTTTTGCAGCACTGTAATCGGCTTTAGTTAAATATTGCAGACTGTCCTCAAAAATCAATTTTGCCTTTTGCGAATTCATGTTCACCAAACGCGGTTTAACTTTTCCATGTTCATCTTCAACGTCTTTGAGATAAAGAGGAGCAATGTCTCCTTTAGGGTCGGAAGTAACCATGCAACCCGTGATTCCCTTGTCAAACAAATATTTAACACCCATTCCGAGCAGGGCGCAATACATCAGGTCAAAGGCAATCGGACGTACACATCTAATCTCATAACCAAGTTCTACCGGACGGCTTTTAATTTTTATATTTAATTCTTTCAGCTTTCTCTGCAAAAGCATGTTGAAAATATGAGCTTTACTAACATTTCCAAGCTCAGGATGTCCGTGCTCGTCATAAGTAAAATTAATCTCAGTGGCTTTAATTTCTTCATCTGTCATAAAATGAAAAACTCCCTCACTGATTATAGCTACCCCATAATCAATTCCAAGAATTTTTCGTTTTATCATTGAGGAGATAATTAATTTAATAATTTT
This sequence comes from Bacteroidota bacterium, assembly GCA_015222115.1. Classification (GTDB taxonomy): domain Bacteria; phylum Bacteroidota; class Bacteroidia; order Bacteroidales; family JADFUO01; genus JADFUO01. The sequence continues at coordinate 1,824 of JADFUO010000218.1, forward strand.
ATCAAAAGTAATTTTAGTTTTATTAAACATTTCAGGGATAATTATCATCGGGTAATGACATGCTCCACCTATTCCAAATGCAAGGTGCCCTGCTTCTCTTCCCATTGCAGAAACTACAAACCAATTTCCGCTTGTTCTTGCGTCTTCATAAATGGTAGTAGCAATTTTTACACCTTCTTGCTTTGCCGACTGGTAACCAAAGGTTGGTGTTCCTTCAGGTAATGGCAGATCGTTATCAATGGTTTTCGGCACGTGGATATTATGGATTTTTACATTATTTTTTGCAAGAAATTTTGATATTCTGTTAGCTGTTGATGCAGTATCATCTCCACCGATTGTTACAAGCAGCTTTACATTATTGTTTACAAAAAAATCGGTTTTAAATTCCGAATCTTTGGGCTTATAACGACTCATTTGCAAAGCCGAGCCACCGCTTTTATAGATTTCATCGGCAAACTGAAAATCAATATCCTGCATAAGAGGTTTTTCAGCAAACAGACTTTTGTAACCTTCGTGCAAGCCGATTACCCTGTAACCGTCTTTTAGAAAAACTTTTGCAACTGAACTAATAACTGTATTTATTCCCGGAGCAGGACCTCCGCCACATAAAATTACTATTGATTTTTTCATGTTTGTTTTAATTTATTTTTACTATTAAGATTTACAAAAATATGCTATTACTTAATAAAACTTTATTTTTATTACAAAAATTTAAATTCTTTGTAATTTTGTGAAAAAAATTAAAGACTTACTAATTTGAATTTAAATGAATTAATACAACTGTTTCGGAGTGAAAAAAATTCTGAGCTAATTGTTAATGCTCTTCAGAATTATGACCGGAACCGTATTCAATTAAGAGGACTGATAGGTTCGTTAAGAGCATTAGTATCAGCGGGAGTTTTTAATGAAGTATCAGGAATTCATTTTTTTATTTTGTCTGATAAAGAAATTGCTGCCTACTTTTATAATGATCTTGAAAATATTTTTGATGAGAGATCACT
>JADFUO010000219.1 GCA_015222115.1 Bacteroidota bacterium
ATGTTATACAAAATCCTGAGAAGTTAGTAGGTACAACAGAAATTGAATTATCCGGGAATTTAAATCCTTATCTGCAATTTTTTAAAGACTCAACCAACGCAAAAACTTATATAACGAACGGAATATCTTCAAAAGATATCAAAAACTTTCAAATCAATAAATTAAATGAATATAAATCCGAAATCCATTATGATATTGAAAAAGAAGATCCTTTTGTGAAACAAGACAATTACCTGTTTTGGAATCTTCCGGTTGTAAAAAACGGAATAAATAGCTGGCATATAAATCTTCTTACAAAAAAGCGAATTTCTCCTTTGGAAATTCCGTCAACTATAAAAGAAACTTACAATTACACAATTGTTCTGCCTGAAAACATGGAACTTGTAAATCCGGAAGCTAATATTGAAATTAAAAACGAAGTTGGCAATATCTTTATTAAGGTTCAAAGAACCAACGATGAAATACTGATTAAAAGATCAATTTATCTGCCGGAAAAAATCATTGATGTTAATAATTATAAAGCATTTAAAGAAATATTGAATTTGTGGCAGAATAAAAAATATAAAGAGATTGTTTTTAAGATGAAATAGCATCATTTTTACCATAATATTTTTTTTGCTATTTATTATTATAGGTCGTCATAGTTAGCTCAATGCCGATTGTTGCAAAACTTTCTATCATTTCTACAGCAATTTCTATTCTTGGGATCATAATTTTTTCTTCGGTTTTTGTCCATCTATTCAAAACGTATTCCGATTGATAACCTAGTGCAAAATCATCCCCTATTCCTATTCGTAAGCGTGGAAATTCAGTTGTTCCAAGACGTTCAATAATACTTACCAAGCCATTATGACCGGCATCTCCACCTTTTTTTTTCATTCGTAAAAATCCTAAAGGTAAAGCAATATCATCAAGAATGACTAATAAATTTTCAATTGGGATTTTTTCTTTTGTTAGCCAGTATTTAACTGCTTTACCACTCAAATTCATATATGTAGTGGGTTTTATTAAAACAAAAGTTCGTCCTTTGAATTTCATTTTTGATAAGGAAGCATATCTGGCGGAAGAAAATTTTACACGGGCATTCAGGGCTAAAGCGTCAAGCACAATAAACCCGATATTATGCCTTGTATTGGCATATTCCTCTCCAATATTACCCAAACCAACAATTAAATATTTCATCTGAAAAAAAATAAAGGTATAAAGTTATGAATAAACCTTATACCTTTCTATGTAAAATAAAATTTTATTTAAAACTTTTTTCTTACGGTTTTTCCTGAACAGGTTTTTTTTCAGCACCTTTAGGAGTTTCCTTAGTGCCTTCTTCTTCGCCCTCTTCAGCTTCTTCGCCAACTTCTTCGCTAACTTCTTCTATTATTTCGGCAACTTTTGTTACTTTTACTCCAACTATTTCAGCATTCGGAATATCTAAAAATTCAAGATTTTCTCCTGAAATATCTTTAACCTTGATTGAATCTCCAATGTCAAGATTTGTAATATCCAAAACAATATTATCAGGCAGGTGCTCAACAAGAGCTTTAACTTTAAGTTTTCTTATTTTTTTAACTAATTGTCCGCCTCCTAATACACCGATTGCACTTCCTTCAATTACAACAGGAAGTCCGATAATTACAGGTTTTCCAGATAAAATTTCAAGAAAATCCACATGTAAAATTTTGTCTGTTACAGGATGGTATTGAACATCTTGCAACACGGCGTTATATTCTTTAGTGTTAATACTTAATTTAATGATAAAAACTTCGGGTGTGAAAATAATTTTTACAAAGTCTTTTTCATCTGCTATAAAATGAATTTGCTCCTTACCTCCGTAAAGAACACAAGGCACCTTGCCTAATTTTCTGTTCATTTTAGCATCCTTTTTCCCTACGTTCTCTCTGAGAGAACCGCTCATAGATACTGTTTTCATGTTTTAAAAATGTTTAATTATTAATTTAAAATTTAAAAAGTGAACTTATTGATTCGTAGTTTTCAACTCTTTTTATTACTTCTGCAAATAATTCGGCAGTTGAAAGAACTTTAATTTTATCACTGTGTTTTTTCAATGGGATTGTGTCGGTAACCACAACTTCAGTAAATGGAGAATTTTCAATTTTTTCGTAAGCATCTCCTGAAAATACAGGGTGTGTGCAAAAAGCTCTTACACTTGCAGCACCATTTTCCATCATAAGATTGGAAGCTTTTGCCATAGAACCTGCTGTATCTATAATATCATCAACCAAAACAATATTCCGTCCTTTCACATCTCCAACTAATGCCATTTTTTTTATTTCATTAGGTTTTGCTCTTTGTTTATAACAAATCACAAAATCTGTATTCAAATATTTTGCGTAAGATGCAGCCCTTCTTGTACCTCCTGTATCGGGTGAAGCAATAGTAAGATTAGGTAAATTTAGTTCTCTTAAATAAGGAATAAAAATTGATGAAGCGTATAAATGATCAACCGGAACATCAAAAAATCCCTGTATTTGGTCGGCATGTAAATCAATGGTAATGATCCTTTGAACTCCTGCTGCAATTAACAAATTTGCAATTAATTTTGAAGCGATTGAAACCCTTGGTTTATCTTTTCTATCCTGGCGTGCAAATCCGAAATAGGGTATAACCGCAACAATATTTCTTGCAGATGACCTTCTGGCTGCGTCTATCATTAATAGCAGTTCAAGTAGATTATCAGCCGGAGCAAAAGTAGATTGTACTATAAAAACATCCCTGCCCCTGATGTTATCTTCATACGAAGATTGAAATTCACCGTCAGAAAAAACAGTAACAATTACATTGCCTAATTCCTGCCCGTAGCTGGCAGCAATCTTCTCAGCTAAATATTTTGTAGCTCTTCCCGAAAAAATATTAACTAATTTATTTGACATAATGTTGCAGGTTTTTGATATTTCAGGCTGCAAAAATATGATATAATTTAATATGCTACAAAATAATATTCATTATTATTAATAAATGTTATTAATCAATAAAAACTTTTCAATATCTTTGCACTTTGAAAGACAGAAAAAATAAATTCAGAATTTAATGAGACCTGAATATATGCCCGGGTGGCGGAATTGGTAGACGCGTTGGTCTCAAAAACCAATGAGGTAATACTCGTGCCGGTTCGATCCCGGCCCCGGGTACAGAATAAGATAAAAGTTAATAAGACTAAAATTATTCAAGGCAAAGCCGAAGTAAAATTTTTAAATCGAATTAATCCCGATAGCGAGGTACGAGCGTATCGGAAACAAAAGACATCCATACGGACTCCTGAAGCGAAGCTAACCCGTCTGGGCGTTGGTCGAAAGGAAAAAACTTAAGCTTTCTTTACAAAGAGAGCTTTTTTAGTATAAAATTACTTTATTATGACTAAGTACAATAAAAGATTTTTTATTTATCAACCCATTTTATTTGCTCTTATTCTAATAATTGGGATATATATCGGAAGTAAACTGGCTTCGGTTTCTTCTTTTAATAACGATATGTTTTCAATCAAATCATATAAGTACAATAAAATATCCGATATTATTAATTATATTGAACAGGATTATGTTGATTCGGTCAATCGTAAAAAATTAACCGAAGAATCAATTATCGGAATGCTGAAGGAACTTGACCCACATTCACAATATATTCCTGCCGAAGAATTTAATGAAGTTAACGACCAATTACTCGGTAATTTTGAAGGTATTGGAATACAGTTCAGAATTGAAAAAGATACGATTACCGTTATAAATACAATTTTGGGGGGTCCTTCTGAAAAATCAGGAATTAAAGCCGGAGACAGAATAGTTAAAATTAATGATACACTTTTTGCAGGAATAAAAATTAAAAATAAAGACGCAGTAAAAAAATTAAAAGGGAAAAGAGGAACCAAAGTAAAAGTAAGTATTTTCCGCAGGGGAGTCAATGAACTTATAAATTTTAATATAATCAGAGATGTAATTCCTACTTACAGTCTTGACATTGCCTATATGATTAACGATTCTCTCGGATATATAAAATTGAATAAATTTTCAGCTACAACTTACGATGAATTTATCAAAGCATTAAAAGAGCTAAAACAAAAAGGCATGACCAAATTAATTTTGGATTTACGAGGGAACATCGGTGGTTATCTTCAGTCAGCAATTAAAATTGCAGACGAATTTTTAGAAGATAAAAAATTGATTGTTTATACTGAAGGTAACAGCAGACCGAAAAATTTCGCTTATGCCACTGAAAAAGGTTGTTTTGAAAAAAACGAACTTATTGTTTTAATTGATGAAGAATCAGCATCAGCCAGCGAAATTATTGCAGGAGCTATTCAGGATAATGACAGGGGCTTGATA
>JADFUO010000220.1 GCA_015222115.1 Bacteroidota bacterium
GAGGGGGCATTCCCGAACATAACAAATTCAAATGCTTTTCTGTCTTATTCAATCTGCGAAAATTGTGCTGACTTGCTATATGTTTTTAAATTTCATGTAATGAATAACTATATTACTTATATCGCCGGGCAGGAAACATTGATGTTGCCGGAACTTTACCTTAACCCGAAGTTTCTGAACAGATTTCTAACAAATTATAAAAATTATATTGAAAAATTAGATAGCGTACCAGACAAGGCGCTTATTATCGAAAAAAAAAGATTGATAAAGATATTAAAAAATGAAGAAGCAATCGGCACAATAGATATTATATGGTCAAAGGACAGCCTCAAAGGGCAGTCAATAGGTAATTTATCTGGACAAATTTCTGATATTCTACCCTCAAGATTAAGGACGATTGATAGCGCAAATAAACAATTTAAAGATAAACATTCCGTTTTTTTCCCTAAGCATAGAGTTGATGGTTTTGAATTTGATCTGAATTTATCCTTTGTGCAGGAATTGCTGAAACGACCTGGAGGCAAAAAAGCAAAGCAGGTAAATGCAAGTCAAAAACTTGTTGAATTAAAACGAATGCTCGTGGAATCAATATATAAACAAAAACTCATTTTTAAAAAGCGCTTCTGGGAAGAAGTTATGATAACCGCCAAATGGTATCGGTTGTGCTTATTTGAAAAAGACAAACCAGAAAATGATTGTTTATATGAAGGTTATTCTGAAAAAAAAGATAAAATAACTATATGGATGTCTTTTGCAGGCTGGATAAAACATTTATCAATGACTTTAGATTATTTGCAATTTATGGGGGTGATAAAAAAAATGGAAAACAAACGGACTTATTTTCCTGAAATGGAAAAATTAAAAAATTATTTTCCAGATGATTGCGGAATAAATACAAATGAAAAAGCATATGCCTTTATTCTTGGCATTCTCTACGGCAAGGTCATGCAAATGCAGGGAGCAAAAAAAGTTAATGTTAGCGCAAACGCCTTGACTTGGCTGAAAAGGCTTACCTTAACTGGAAGCGATCTGCCTGATTTATATGTTAAAATCAGGGGAAAACTTCTTGCATACAATGCAGAAGGTAATGAAGATATTCGAGCTGTTATCAAGGAAATCGGCATACTTGGGAATAAACTTGGTGATGAAATTAAATTAGCACAAACATCGTGCTGTTATTTTCTTTTACTTGGGCAATCATTAACAATAGATATTTTACCCGGAAAAGAAAATTAAAAATAATATAAATTATCAACAGTGGAGGTTTAATAATGAATATAGAAACTTTATCATCGCGACGTGAACTTTTTTTTGCTTATGACATAAAAATGGGAAATCCAAATGGCGATCCCGATGAAAACCGCCCGAGAGTTCTGCCGGATGGAACATATTATGTAACTGATGTCCGATTAAAGCGATTCATCAGAGATTATTTTAAATCGCAAGGCAATGATATTCTGGTAGATACTATTGAGTCAAAAACAACTAACTTAACACGCCGTGTGGCACATTATCTGAACTCAATTGATAAATCAAAAGCTGATGGCGAAGAACTTGTAAGTATACTTTTGGAAAATTTTATTGATGCAAGACTGTTTGGAAGCTCTTTTGCTTTTAAACCACATGAAAAGTGGGAGCCTAAACCTGTTCCAAAAACTCTGACAGGAGCATTCCAGCTCAATCACGGCGAAGTAATGCATGATGCTGAGCCTGTAGATATCCACGGAACAACAACTTTCAGTTCTACCGGAGAGGAAGGTCAGGGAACTTTCACAGCATATTTTGCGTTAAGATATGCCCTGATAGGGTTTAACGGGGTCGCAAATGAACATTCAGCAAAATTGTCACGATTAACAGATCAAGATTATAACGATTTATTAAAAGCAATGTGGAAATCAGTAAGAAGTTCCGGGAATACCAGGACAAAGGTAGGGCAAGTGCCACGTTTATTAATATC
>JADFUO010000221.1 GCA_015222115.1 Bacteroidota bacterium
CAACAATTAATTGACCGGAAAAGAGCAGTTGCGTCAAGATTGGCAAGTATTTCTTCGCAAATTGAAGTACAACAACAGCAAAAGAAAAATCTGTTGGTGAATAAAAACCGCCTTGAAAAATTATTTAAAGATGGCGCTGCGACTCAAAAACAAATGGATGATATGAACGGAAGTATAGATCTGGTCAACAAACAAATCCTATCAATCAATACTCAAAAACAAGGCATAAATGATGAAATCCAAGCAATAGGAAAACAAATAGCACAGGTAGAAGAAGCAATAAAAAAGTGCTATATCATTAATCCGGTAAACGGAACAATACTTACAAAATATGCAGAACAGGATGAAGTAACTATGTTTGGCAAACCAATATATAAAATCGCAAATCTGGATGAAATGAAATTAAAAGTATATATCAGCGGTTCACAATTGCCACAGATTAAATTGGGACAAAGAGTTGAAGTGCTTATTGATAAAGATGCAACAAAACACACTAAATTAAATGGTACGATATGCTGGATATCACAAACAGCAGAATTTACTCCAAAAATAATCCAGACAAAAAAAGAAAGGGTTAATCTGGTATATGCAGTTAAGGTTCGGGTAAAAAACGACGGAACATTAAAAATCGGGATGCCCGGTGAAGTAAACTTTAAATGATTTATAAACCGTAGAATAAAACTGCAATACATGAGAATTTAACAAAGAGTTGCAGGTTACAGGTTACGGGATGCAAGTTAAAAAATCCTGAAACATGCAACATGCAACCTGAAACAAAATAATTTTTAGTAAGTGCTTAAATATTAATCAAAAATTATAATTATGAAAAAAATCAATTTTATTGTTTTGATGGTGACATTAATGATATTTGCCATAACCGGTTTAAATGCACAAAATCAAAAAGCTACAGATATTGAGGGTGTCTGGCTTAATGAAGATACGGATGCACATGTTGAAATTTACAAAATTGATGGTAAATATTTTGGGAAAATTATTTGGCTCAGAGACCCAATAGATGAGGAAACAGGCAAGCCGAAAAAGGACAAAAATAATCCTGATGAAAGTTTACAAGACCAGCTGACGCTTGGGCTAAAAATTTTAAATGATTTTGTTTTTGATGGAGATGATGAATGGGAAGATGGAACAATATATGACCCTAAAAACGGGAAAACATATAGCTGTTACATAAAATTTGAAGATGAAAATAATTTGAATAAATTAAAGATCAGAGGATATATCGGAATTTCATGGTTTGGGCGAACAACATACTGGACAAGGGTTGGAGAATGATGTTAATTAGCGCCTGTCTATAATGTAGGCTGAATTCAAATAAAATGAATAATGAACAAGCTTAAATTTCTTTTCTGATATTAAAAAATGAATACAATTTCAGTCCAGATAAATGGCATAAGCAAGAGCTACAAAAATATTAAAGCTCTTGATAATATTAATCTTTCTATAAAGAAAGGAGAATTATTTGGATTTATCGGACCTGACGGTGCAGGCAAGACTTCATTATTCAGGATTTTAACCACATTATTATTCCCGGATGAAGGAACTGCCAAAGTAGAAGAATTTGATGTAGTTGCGGATTATAAGGAAATCAGAAAAATTGCGGGTTACATGCCGGGAAGGTTTTCACTTTATCAGGATTTATCAGTTAAGGAAAACCTGAATTTTTTTGCAAGTATTTTCAAAACTACTGTTCAGGAAAATTATGAACTGATAAGAGATATTTACAGCCAAATAGAACCTTTTAAAGACAGACTGGCAGGAAATCTTTCAGGTGGAATGAAGCAAAAATTAGCTCTTTCCTGTGCTTTGATTCACAAACCCGAAGTCTTATTCCTTGATGAACCCACAACTGGTGTTGATGCAGTTTCAAGAAAAGAATTCTGGGAAATGCTTAAGCGATTAAAAGAAAAAGGGATAACCATTTTGGTTTCAACGCCATATATGGATGAGGCAAGCTTATGCGACAGGGTGGCTTTAATTCAAAAAGGAAAGATTATGAGTGTTGAAACACCACAAAATATTATTGATAATTTTAAATATCCCTTAGCAGCAGTTCAAACAAATAATATGTACGAACTACTTTATGATTTAAAGCAAAATAAAGATGTTTATTCAGCTTTTCGTTTTGGGGAGTCTATTCATATAACTGAAAAGAAATCTTTAATCAACACTGATGAAATTGAAGAATATCTTAAATTAAAAGGTCATAAGCATATTGATATTAAAATTATAAAACCAAACATTGAGGATTGTTTTATGGCTTTGATGGAAGAACAATAATTAAATAAATGTTATTTGCCGAAAATATTATAAAAGTTGAAAATCTGACAAAAAAGTTCGGAAATTTTGTTGCTAACGACAAGCTTACTTTTGAAGTAAAAAAGGGTGAGATTTTTGGTTTTTTGGGAGCAAACGGAGCAGGTAAAACAACAGCTATAAAAATACTTTGCGGACTTTCTTCACCAACTTCAGGGAATATTGAAGTTGCCGGCTTTGATATTTATAAACAAACTGAGCAGATAAAG
>JADFUO010000222.1 GCA_015222115.1 Bacteroidota bacterium
AAGGAGGAGTGAACGCCATTACTCCTGCAATCGCCGTTCAAGTAAATGATATGATTTCTATCGGCGCGGCTTATAATATTTACTTCGGCAGGTATGATTTTGAAGAAACTGATGAATTATATGACTTTGAACCAGTAGATTTTTCAGGAGCATCATTCGATTTAGGACTAGTGGTTAAACGAAACGATCAGTTTTCTATAGGAGCAAATTTAAATTTCCCTTACAAGTTAAAAGAAAAAATAGACGATTTAGATTATGAATACGAAATCGAAGTGCCTTTTTTCTTTAGCGTTGGCGCTGCTTTTAAAGCAACGGATCAATTAACTTTAGCTTTTGACTATCATAGTAGAACCTGGTCTAATTCCAATATATTTGAAGATGCTGATTTTGATACCGATTTAAATTCTATTCATGCAGGTCTGGAATATCTGATGACCAGCGGTGATTCTGTTATACCACTTCGCTTAGGATTTTACACGCACCCAACACACTCTTGGGATTATAATGATGACCAAGTGGTTAATTCTGTGTTTACGCTTGGCGCCGGTTTGGTTATGGGCAACCTTATTTTTGACGGCGCTTTTGAGTTTGAACCTGCGTCTATTGAATATGGAGATGGTTTTTCAATTGACCAAAATAATTTCCGTATAACTCTTGGCGGAACATTTCATTTTGGCAATTAAATAGTTTTAATAAAAAAAAGGGGAATACAATAAAGTATTCCCCTTTTTTTATTTTTGGATCTTTTTTATCATGTCGGGTAAAATTTGTTCTATCTTTTTACCGGCTTCCTCAAAGGCTTTTATCCCCGCCTTATTATAATCAAGTTGAATGCCTTTTATATCGTTAAGCGAGTTTTTATAAATCTCATCTCCTGTCGCCATATCCAGTACGGAAATATTTAAATCAACATAAGCGGAAAACAAGCCGTGCATTTCCGCGCCTTTCCTCGACGCCGCTTTTAAATTAATTACTATATCGGCGTTCGCCATATCTTTAATAAAAGTAAAACCGCGTTCGGACATTAAATTTTTTAATTTGGGTTCGATATATAAAACCTCCGGTTTCTTATCAAAATGTATTTCCGAGACTTCAAGAAAAGTGGACAAACCGGAAACATTCAACACAAATTTAGCGCTTGGGGTCGTGAAATTCTTAACAATATTTTGCAGAATAACAGACGCGCCCTCTTGTATGGAACTGAAAATATCCAATTCTGCTTTTACCATTTGAATTTTATCTGTGGCGGTAATTTTGGAAACCTGACAGCGGGCTTTCCCGTCATTGCCGGTTTTAACCTTTTCAACTAAATCACCCGAGCCTCTCATAAATGAAAATTTTAATGGCAATTGCGAAACATTAATTTGAGCGCCGCTTTTAGCGCTGAATACCGCCTGAACTTCCAAAGGCGGTTTTAATGGCTGACCTGTTTTTGCGTTTCGCGTTCCTTGCAGAGCTTTCAATTCAATTTGGCTTAATGTATATTGGATAGAGGAGTAAATCTCATTCATTAAAAAAATCTTTGCGCCGTTATAATTAACCTGCAGCGGCTCGGCAATATATTTTTGTATCGGTTTTAAGGATTGCAGATAAAA
>JADFUO010000223.1 GCA_015222115.1 Bacteroidota bacterium
AAATAATTCCATATCTGGTTATAATCATCATGAAGATACATTCCATTCGGAGTACAAATTACGCCTTTACTTGAGCCAACCCCAAAACAAATATTGATAGCATGGATACTGTCGGGACAAAAGTTATTCCATGTGTTTGAATTAACAGGTAACTGAATTAAAAATACTATAAAAAAGAATATTAGTTTTTTCATTTTGAAAATGTTTTAACAATAACGCAGTAAAGTTACAAAAAATCAGAAGGTTTTGCAAAATTTTTTATTACTGTTTTAAAATTAATTAAAGTATTTTTATAATTTTGCGACCTCAAAATTTAATATTTTAAGAATATGCGAATAGCAAGAATCAGTGGTGAAAAAATCACAGAAGAACAGGAACAGGTTGATGTAAATTTATTGGATTCTTTAATAAAAAAATATAAAGATAAAAAAGGCAATCTGATTCCGCTTTTACAAGGTACACAAGACATTTTTGGGTACATTCCACACGAAGCTTTTGAAAAGATTTCCTCAGAGGTTGGCATAGAACTTAGCGACATGTATGGTGTTGTCACCTTTTATGCTCAGTTCAGATTGAATCCGGTTGGCAAACATATAATTAAAGTTTGTCATGGTACTGCCTGTCATGTACAAAATGCAAATGCCATTACCGATGCTATAAAGGAATCATTAAAGATTAATGATGGCGAAACTACCGAAGATGGTATGTTTACCCTTGAATCGGTTGCTTGTCTGGGATGTTGTTCTTTAGCTCCTGTTATGATGATTGATAATGATACCTCTGGAAAGCTAACCGGTGGACAGGCCGTCAAGATCATCAAAAACATAAAAATTAAAGAAAGTAATTAATTATGGAAAACATAAAAGTAATTGTCGGACTTGGAAGTTGCGGAATTGCCGCAGGGGCAAACAAAGTATTTGAAAAAATCAAAGCTTTGAAAGAAGCTGATAATTTAAAGTTTGAATTAAAAAAAACCAGTTGTATCGGCATGTGTTACCGTGAACCACTGGTTGAGATAGTTGATGATAACGGTTCATATTTGTATGGCAATATAAATGAAAAAAAGGCAGTCGAACTCATTGAAAAACATATACTGGAAAATGAACCTATAAAAAGTTATGTGGTTCAGACCGATTTGTTTGAAACTCCTGATAAGGATTTTATCGAGGACCAGGTGAAAATTACCTTGAGAAACTGCGGATATATTGACCCTGAAAAAATCGAGGAGTATGAAGTTAGAGGAGGTTATCGTGCAATCAGAAAAATAGCAGGACAAAGAATTTCCAGATTGGATGTAATTCAAACTGTAATTAATTCGGGATTAAGAGGAAGAGGTGGAGGAGGTTTTCCAACAGGCTTGAAATGGAAATTTGCAAATAATAATAAAGCCGATGAAAAATTTATTATTTGTAATGCTGATGAAGGTGACCCTGGTGCTTTTATGGACCGCTCGGTTCTTGAAGGTGACCCTCATGCTGTTCTTGAAGGAATGATTATCGGGGCTTATGCCATTGAAGCTACCGGTGGAGTGATTTATTGCCGTGCCGAATATCCCCTTGCCATTAAACGACTGAATATTGCTATTGAACAGGCAAGAGAAAATGGTTATTTAGGTAAAAATATTTTAGGTATTGATGGTTTTAATTTTGATATTTATATAAAAGAAGGTGCCGGTGCCTTTGTTTGTGGCGAAGAAACAGCATTAATTGCTTCTGTTGAAGGTGAAAGAGGAATGCCCAGAAAACGTCCTCCGTTCCCTGCCGAATCAGGACTGTGGCAAAAACCAACCAATATCAATAATGTTGAAACACTTGCCAACATCCCTTGGATCTTATTACATGGTTCGGAAGAGTATGCTAAATATGGAACTGAAAAAAGTAAAGGAACAAAAGTATTTGCTCTGGCAGGAAAGATTAAACGTTCCGGACTGGTTGAAGTACCTATGGGAATGAGTATCAGGGATGTTATCTTTAAACTTGGAGGCGGAATACAAAATGATAAGAAATTCAAAGCTGTACAAATGGGTGGTCCTTCAGGCGGTTGCATTCCCGCATATCTTGCAGATACTATCATTGATTATGATTCCGTAAATGCTACAGGAGCAATTATGGGTTCGGGTGGTATGGTAGTAATGGACGAAACAACCTGTATGATTGATGTGGCAAAATTCTTTCTTGATTTTACACAAAAAGAATCTTGTGGCAAATGTACATTCTGCCGTACCGGAACAAAACGAATGCTTGAAATTCTTACCAGGATTACCGAAGGAAAAGGAGAAGAAGATGATATTGAAAAACTTGAAGAATTATCTTACCAGATAAAAGACAGTTCGCTTTGCGGTTTGGGTCAAACTGCTCCAAATCCTGTCTTAACTACAATTAAATATTTCAGGGAAGAATATGAAGCTCATATCAGGGATAAAAAATGTCCTGCGAAAGTTTGTAAACCATTACTAACTTATGAAGTTGATCCTGAGAAATGTACGGGTTGTACGGTTTGTGCTAAAAATTGTCCAACCGATGCTATTGACGGAGCAAAAAAAGAAGTTCACTTTATCCGTCAGGATGATTGTATTAAATGCGGAACTTGTTACACAAAATGTAAATTTGATGCAATAATAATCTCATAAAGTAAAATTTGATAAAAAATGAGCGAAAGATTAAATGTAAAGTTAAACGGTAAAATAACACAGGCATACAGAGGTGAAACAATCTTGGACCTTGCTAAACGAAATAATATTGAAATTCCTACTCTTTGCAACGATCCGAGAATAAAACCATACACTTCATGTTATGTTTGTGTTGTTGAAGTTGAGGGTATGAGAGGGTTACAAGCATCATGTTCTACAAAGGTTACCGATGGGATGAAAATTGATACGCATAACGAGAGAGTTAAGAAAGCGAGAAAAACAGCTTTAGACCTTCTTTTGAGTAACCATTATGCCGATTGTTTGGCACCTTGTACCCAGGCATGTCCCGCCGGAGTTGATGTGCAGGGTTATATTTCGTTGATTGAAAAAGGACAATATAACGAAGCAATTGCTTTGATAAAAGAAACCAATCCATTGCCGGCTATTTGCGGAAGAGTTTGTGTTCGTCCGTGCGAAGTTGCTTGCAGAAGAAATTTATTGGATGAAGGCACTGCGGTTGGAATTGACTATATGAAAAGATTTGCCGCTGATTATGACCTTGAATCCGAAAGTAAATATATTCCTGAAATTAAAGAATTTACAGGTAAAAAAGTTGCTGTTATCGGTGCCGGTCCCGGAGGATTGTCAGCAGGTTTCTTCCTGCAAAGAGAAGGACATCAGGTTGATATTTACGAAGCAAGTCCAAAAGCCGGCGGTTGGCTCAGATATGGAATTCCCGAGTATCGCCTGCCTAACGACCTCCTTCAAAAAGAAGTTGATAATATTACCGACATGGGCGTTAAGATATTTTATAATAAAAAGTTAGGGGAAAATCTTAAATATAAAGACCTGCAAAAAAAATATGATGCTGTAATTTTAACAATAGGTTCTCAAAAAGGCACATTGATAGGCTGCGAAGGCGATGATGCCGAAAATGTTTTTCCGGGAATTTATTTTCTGAAAAACATGGAGATGACAGGTCAGAAATATAATTTTAAAGGTAAAAAAGTTGCTGTTGTTGGTGGTGGAAATACAGCAATGGATTGTTGCCGTATATCCAAACGTTGTGGTGCTGATAATGTTTATGTGATTTATCGTAGAACTGAAAATGAAATGCCTGCCAATCCGATTGAAATTCATGAATCAAAGCTTGAGGGCATTAAATATATGTTATTAACAAACCCGTCAAGAATTAATAAAGACAAAGATGGCAAGGTGAAGTCAATAACCTGTCTGAAAATGAAATTAGGTGAACCTGATGCTTCAGGCAGAAGAAGACCTGTTCCGATTGAAGGTTCGGAATTTGAACTGGAAGTAGATTATATCCTGGCAGCAATCGGACAGAAAACCGTTGTTAATTTTCTCGACGAAGTGAATGAAATAGCCGATGAAGGAGAATTAAAACTTAACAGATGGGGTGATATCGATGCTAATCCCTATACCCTCCAAACCGGTATTAAAAACATCTTTGCTGCAGGTGATGGTGTTACGGGTCCCGCTACTTTGATTGAAGCTGTTGCACAGGCAAAGATTGCTTCAAGAAGCTGCAACCAGTATTTACATAATTTGCCTGTTGAACCTCTCTCAAAAGAATTTATTAGTAAAAAAGATAATTTCAAAACACAGGTAATCGAAGATTATAAAGGACACTTTGCTGAGCAGAAGCGTGAAGAAATGCCAACCCTTGATCCTTCCGAAAGAATGAATTTCAAAGAAGTTGAATTGGGTTATGCAAGTGAAGATGTTGCAAAACACGAAGCACAACGTTGTTTGGAATGTGGCTGTACTGAAATATTTACCTGCGATCTGAGAAAATATTCCACAGAATATGATGTTGAACAAAAAAGACTAAGCGGAGAATATACAGAATATCAAATTGACTTCAGGCATCCCTATATTGAGATTGATAATAATAAATGCATCTTGTGTGCAAGATGTATCAGGATTTGCCACGAAGTTGTAGGAGCTGATGCTTTAGGATTAGTAAATCGAGGATATGATACTTACGTAGCTCCGGGTATGGGGAATTCATTGCAGGATACTACCTGTGAATCATGTGGATTGTGTATCTCAACCTGTCCAACAGGTGCAATTACTGAAAACGTGTTGTTCAAACCGGGCCCCATAAAATTAGACCCGGTTGATACTATTTGTAATTATTGTTC
>JADFUO010000224.1 GCA_015222115.1 Bacteroidota bacterium
AATAACATATTGTTCAAACAGATGGCCAAATTCCATCAACGCTTCGGTTTCGAAACCTTTTACATAACCAACTGCAATAACAGCAATCAAAACCAGAAGAAATCCAATAAAAAGTGCAAGTTTTGAACTGTAAAAGAGGCCAGCAAGACCGGTCCAGTCGTAGATTTTAGTTAGATAACGACGGACTACCATCATTAATTCTCCTGGATTAGCATCTCTCGGGCAGGTTTCACTGCATTCACCACAATAATAACATAGCCATGGTTCAACACTACTTGATAATTTGTTCTTTAAACCCATCTGTATTGCACGAATTTCTTTTCGCGGAAATAAAATACCTTTTTCAGTTAAGGAACAAATGGCTGTACAATTCCCACAATTAAAACATTCATTCCACTCATCTAAACCAAACAATTTCATCTCTTTCTTTAAATCTGTATTTACTCGTGTACTCATGATTTATCCTCCTTTTATTACAGAAAGTTCATTTGCTTTGGATACTATCTTATTATATGTTAAGTCTTTAACACTTTCTTTGATTTTACTTTTTATTATACTATTTAAAACATGTGAAGCTGCTTCAGATGCCTGTGCAACAGTGTCGGGAATATCTTTTGGTCCCTGGCAAACACCTGCAATTGTAATACCTCCTGTATAAGTGCCAACAGTATCGCAAATGCTGTTTGCTTCTAAAAACCATCCGTCATCACTCCTTGAAATACCAAGTATTTCAGCCATTTCCGAAGTATCTTCACGGGGTTCAAGACCAACTGCCAAAACAACCATATCTACTTTTTGTTCAATTAATCTGTCATTAATAACATCTTCGGTTCTTAATAAAAGTTGCCCGTCTTTTTCTTCAATTTTTGCTGTTTTTCCCCTAATGATATTAACACCTTCTTCTTTAATTCGTTCATAGAACTCTTCATATCCTTTTCCGAAAGCACGCATATCAATAAAGTATTCAAAAACATCAGCATCAGGTAATTTTTCTTTAATGAGATGTGCCAGCTTCAATGAATACATGCAGCAAACTCTTGAACAATATTTATTATAGTTTTCGTCACGGCTACCGATACAATGTATCAGTGCAAAGCTTTTGGGTTTTTTATTATCATTTGAAAATATCCAGTTTCCTTTTTTGTCACGTGTTCTGAAACAAATATTGCCACCCGTAGGTCCTGCTGCATTAACTAATCTTTCAAGCTCAAGTGAAGTAATTACATTAGGAAATTTTCCATAGCCAAACCGTTCAATCTTTTTTGCATCAAATACTTTGAAACCTGTAGCTACAATTATATTACCAACGGTAATTTCAACTTCTTCATCCTTTTCATCAAGATTGATACAGGAATCAACCATACAAACTTTTACACAAATACCACATTTACCGCTTTGAACATAAATGCAGTTATCAGCATCAATCAAATATTTGTTAGGTACTGCCTGTGGGAATGGAATATAAATGGCTTTTCTTAAAGTTGTTCCTGCATCAAATTCACTGACAGCTTTACCCGGGCATTTTTCAGAACATATTCCACATGCAATGCATCTTGATATATCAACACGTTTTGCTTTCTTTAAAATCCTGACTTTATAATTTCCGGGTACTCCTTCAATACCTTTCACTTCGCAATAAGTCATCAACTCAATATTCGGGTGTTGACCTACTTCAACCATTTTGGGTGTTAAGATACAGGCAGCACAATCAAGTGTTGGAAAAGTTTTATCAAACATTGCCATGTGTCCGCCAATAGTTCCTGTTCTTTCAAGCAAATAAACTTTTTGGTTTCCATTAGCTATCTCAAGAGATGCTTGAATACCGGCAATTCCACCACCAATCACAAGTGTTTCAGTACAAACTGAAGTTTCGCAGGGAACAGATGCTGCTTCAAACGGAACTCCAAGTATTGCACATTCAACAATTGCTTTAGCTTTTTCTGTGTCGGCTTTTGTGTTTGCACCATATTCGTTAAAATCTGCCATTAAAATATTTTCCGGATTCTTTCCTGCAATAACCATTGCTTCGGTTAAAAAACTTTTTACGGTTCCTGTTTTGTAACCTGCAATTATTAAACGCTTTAAATTTTTAATTTCTGAGGCGAATTTTTTAGTATCCGACAAGGAAATATCTGATGAATACCAGACAACTGAAACATTAGGTTTTTTTTCAGCATTCTTTACAATTTTAAAAATATCAACAACATCTTCATTGCCGTTTAAATTACTGCAGAAAAATATTCCTGTCCTTTCGTTTTCTCCCATATTATCAGTCTTTTATTAATAATTATTATAAATAATTTGAGGACAATAATAAATTATATTTAATAAAATATCAATGACAATTATCATATACGAAAATGATATTTGTCATATTTTGACTGTAATTATGGAATAATGGAAAGAAATTGATAGATATTTTGAAACATCGATGACAGGCAAATTTTGACACACAAGAAAATAATTATATAATGAAATTCGAAACTTGAAATTAGAAATTCGAAAGAAGACCAAATTTCCAATTTCTAATTTCTACATCTTGAGTTTTAAAAAAATGCAAGCAACTGAAAATGTATTAACTACCAAAATATAAACAGATAAAATGTAATGTTTAAGTGTCATTCTATATCTTAGGTGATAATTTTTCAAGTTTAGGCTTTTTGTACTTTTAATCCACAACTCGCAACCATTTCTTCTATTATTCAAGGATATTTGCTACTTTTTTTAGCTTAGGTATATCAAGTAAGAAAATTATTTTTCCTTCAATGGCAATCAATTTATCTTTTTTAAATTCTGAAAGCAACCTTATAACAGTTTCGGTAGCTGTTCCAATAAGATTTGCCAGTTCCTCTCTTGACAAACTATTAATTTGATGTGTGTATTGATTCTGTAAATCAAAATCGGGTTTGAATTTATTGTTAAGATATAAAAGCGATTCAGCTAATCTTTCTCTAACAGGCTTTAGAGCAAGTGAACCCATTTTATAATCTGATTCTTCTAATAAATGGCTCAAAAACGTCATTAAAGAATGTGCCATCTTGGGATATTTGATAATAAATTTTAGAAATGTGTCCTTATTTAAATAACAAACAATAGAATCTTCGATAGCTGTAGATGAAGAAGCATAATTTCTTCCACCAATTAAAGCTCTTACTCCAAATAAATCACCTGCCATCACAATCCTGACAATATGTTCTTTTCCGTCTATTCCAATTTTAGTTATCTTAATTTTTCCTTCATTCAAACAAAAAATTCCTGTTGGTTTACTAGCTTCATAAAATATATTTTGCCCCTTTTTATACAGGTTACAAACTTTTTTTTCATTCAACTCAATAAGATCTTCATTTACAAGATGTACAAAACATGATTTGGTTCTTGTTAAACAATCATCACATTCAGGTTTTTTAAACATATTTTCAATTATTCTAACTTTAATTAAATGCTAAATTAATAAAAAATTATAATTTCGCAAACTATTATAATTTAATAAAATCTATAAGCCTCGAAAATTGAAAAAAGCTGAAGATAAATATACAGTAAGAGTTTATGTTAAAGGGCTTGTTCAGGGGGTTGGATTCCGTCCGTTTATTTATCGTCTTGCAAAAAAAAATAATCTTAAAGGCCGGGTTGAAAACAGAAATGACGGAGTTGTGATTGAAGTTCAGGGAAATATAAATTTTGTTGAAAAATTTATTTCTTCAATAAAAACACAAGCACCTGTTGCATCAAATATTGTTAGGATTTTTTCGAAAGAAATTAAACCCGGAAATTTTTCTGATTTCAGGATCATTAAAAGTAAAAATACTTCTGATGAGATTACTGATATCAGCCCTGATATTGCTGTTTGTGATGATTGCCTGAAAGATATGAAAACCCAGAATAACAGGATAAACTACCCGTTTATAAATTGCACAAATTGCGGTCCGAGGTTTACAATTATCAAAGACCTGCCTTATGACAGGGAAAAAACCACTATGTCACCTTTTATTATGTGCGAATCCTGTGCTGCTGAATATAAAGATATTTTAGACCGTCGCTTTCATGCACAACCTGTTGCATGTTCGGTTTGTGGTCCTGAATATGAACTTATTTACAAAGGAAAAGTAATTAATGATTTGCAAAAAATACTTAAAATTGTTTGTGAATTAATTGAAGCAGGTAAAATTATTGCTATTAAAGGGCTTGGCGGTTTTCATATAGCTTGCGATGCACAAAACGAAAAAGCTGTAAAACGTCTGAGAAAAGCAAAAAATCGTGATGGGAAGCCATTTGCTGTTATGTTTTCAGATATTGAAAGTCTAAAAGATTATGCAGTTGTAAATGATAAACATGCTTTAATACTTCAATCATGGAGACGCCCCATCCTGTTATTAAAAGAAAAGAAAAAGCTTGCACCTGATGTCAATGTCGGATTTGACACTATTGGTGTGATGCTTCCGTATATGCCATTTCATTATTTGCTTTTTGAAAAATTAAATATTCCTGTAATTGTTTTAACAAGTGGTAATATTTCTGATGAGCCGATAATTATTGATAATAAAGAAGCAAAAAAACAATTGTCAGGTATTTCGGATGCTTTACTGATTTATAACAGGGATATTTATAATCGTACTGATGATTCGGTTGAAATGGTAATTAATAATAAAGAGCGAGTAATCAGGCGTTCACGGGGATTTACCCCAACACCTGTTGAATTAAAAATAAATGTTGACGGTATTCTTGCTGCAGGTGCCGAACTTGTTAATTGTTTTTGTATCGGAAAAGGCAAACAGGCAATTCTAAGCCAGCATATAGGTGATTTGAAAAATATTGAAACACTTGAATTTTATACAGAAACAATTGAGCAGTTTAAAAAATTATTCAGGATAAAACCAACACTGATTGCATGCGATAAACACCCTGATTATCTATCAACAAAATATGCAAACGACTTAGAATTACCAAAGATTCAAATTCAACATCATCATGCACATATCGCTTCATGTATGGCTGAGCATGGTCTTGATGAAAAGGTGATTGGTGTGGCTTTTGACGGTGTGGGACTTGGAGATGATAATAAAATTTGGGGTGGAGAATTTTTTGTTTGCAATTTAAATGCTTATTACCGTATAACTCATTTTGATTATATTCCAATGCCGGGCGGAGATAAAG
>JADFUO010000225.1 GCA_015222115.1 Bacteroidota bacterium
ACGCGGATAAGCGAAAGTTCAAAGTTTTCCGAAACAAGTAAAAAATAAATTAATAGTACACAAAAAGTAATAACTATGGTTTTAGTAAGGTAATAAGGTGACTGAATTAGAAAAATCATCAGGAAAAATGAAATAATCATAAAAGTATAAAAAACAGGACTATGAATCCCGGTCAGAAAAACAAATCCTGTGGATAAACCGGCACCGATAATTGTTCCCAGAAGCCTTAGCACTCCTGTTTTGATTGAGTTACCAAGATTGGATTTAACAATTATTATAACGAAAATTACAATCCAGATACCTTTATCTATGTGAAAATATTTGCTTATAAACATAGCTATTGCTGCTGCTATTGCTACCCGAATGGAATATCTGAAAATCTCGGACTTAAAATTTAAATTATTTTTGACCTTTTCAATAACTTTTTTAAGATTTATTTTTATAACCTCATCCTTTGAAAAACTTAAAGACCTTTTACAATTATCATAGGCATGACTTAATTCCCTGACAAGTGATTTTAATGCATACAGGGCATGCAATACCTTTAACCATGAACTTTTAGGAAAACCTTTGGGTTTTGATTTTCTTAAATCAATAAGTTTTTTTTGAATGGTTTCAATTTCTTCATTCAATTGGATAAAATCAGGCAATTTTTCTTTTTTCTTAATAGCTTTAACCCAATCATAAAATTTTTTCTTGGTTTTATTATGCAGTTGACTTAATTGAGAATGGATTGTTGCAAGTCTTTGCCTTTCTTCTTCGTTCAAATCAAATGACATATACATAGCTGTAATGTCGTCAATAATCCTTTCAAGACTTTCGCTAAAAGCTGTAATTGATGCAATTGGACCGCCTTCCTGCCGGGGAGCAAGATTAAACATAACAGGAAATTGTCTTAAACGTTTAATGGCATCTAATGCTCTGTCTTTCCGAAAATTGATCTCTTTGAAATTTAATCCTTTGGCTTCTTTATCTCCAATATTTATGTTTAAAAAATCCGAGATGTCATCTAAAGCCGTCCCTAAAATCGTATTTAATATAATTTTGGGTCTTATGGGTAAAATCAGATAAAAAATAATAAAAGAAATTAAACCACCAGTAGCTGCTGAAAGTGACCTGTAAATCCCCTGCTCAAACGAACCGGGTAGGTTAATCGGAATAACTACTGCCAAAAGTATCATCATACCCATTAAGCTGTATGTTTGATTTATTACAGTTACAAAAAAAGCAATAAAAGTTAAAATCATTATCCATGAAACAGAAACAATTAATGAATTCCCCGAAATTGTAGAAATCGGCGTTAGAATTATAATTATCAGGATTGATATTAACATATTCATTCTGCGGCTTGACATATTATTTCCTACTTTAATCTGACTTATAAAAAAAGTCGGTAATAATGCCCATAATAAATAATCCCTGAAAAAGCTGTAAAATATTATAAATGTTATTAATAATGACAGTAGCGTTTTAAAGGTATTTTTTAAATTAGTTGACAATGGGTCAAAGGAATAAATATATTTTTTATAGAATTTTCCCCAGAGATTTTTGATAAATAACATAATCAGTCTTGAATTTAATATTTGTTTTAACAAATATAATTTATTATTTAATACATCTTTTTTTAATTTCGCAGATTAATAATTAAATCAATAATATTCAACATAGAACCAAATTTAATAACATCTAATGGACTACAATTTCACTGAAATTGAAAAAAAGTGGCAAAAGTACTGGAGTGAGAATAAAACCTTTAAGGCGGAAATTGATCACACAAAGCCTAAATATTATGTGCTGGATATGTTTCCATATCCTTCCGGAGCGGGATTACACGTTGGGCATCCGTTAGGATATATTGCTTCGGATATTTATTCAAGGTATAAACGGCTGAAGGGCTTTAATGTTTTACATCCGATGGGATATGACGCTTACGGTTTGCCTGCAGAGCAATATGCTATTCAAACAGGAACACATCCTCAAATCACTACATATAAAAATATTGACCGCTACAGAAAACAGCTTGATAAAATTGGTTTTTCTTTTGACTGGGATAGGGAAGTAAGAACCTGCGATCCATCATATTATAAATGGACACAGTGGACCTTTATTCAATTATTTAATCATTGGTATAATAAAAAAACGAATAAAGCAGAACCTATTGAAAATTTGATTCATATTTTTGAAACATCGGGTAATCGTGATATTTCGGCTGAATGTAGCCAAACAGATGAATTTTCTGCTGAGGAATGGAATTCAAAAACTGAAAAACAACAACAGGAAATTCTGATGAATTACCGTTTGGCTTACCTTTCCGATACAATGGTTAACTGGTGTTCTGCATTGGGAACCGTTCTTGCTAATGATGAAGTTAAAGACGGTTTTTCCGAAAGAGGCGGTTTTCCGGTTGAACGTAAATTAATGAAACAATGGTCGCTTAGAGTTACTGCTTATGCCCAGCGTTTGCTTGATGGTCTTGATAAGCTGGATTGGTTTGATTCATTAAAAGAAGTTCAGCGAAACTGGATCGGAAGAAGTGAAGGTGCAATGGTAGAATTTCCACTACACCCCTCCCCAGCCCTCCCCATTGGGGAGGGAGAAAAAAATCACCCCACCCCGACCCTCCCCAATAGTGAGGAAGTAAAAAGTTCTATTTATACTTCTGTAAAAAAAGATACTCCTCCGTTTTATAATACAGATTCTCAAATGTGGGCTTTATTAAAAGAAAAAGCTAAAGAAGCCAGAAAAAAACCAACTGAAGCAGAGTCAATTATTTGGGAAAGACTTAGAAATAAACAAATTGGCTATAAGATCAGAAGACAACATGTTATTGATAGATTTATTGTTGACTTCGTTTGTTTAGAAAAAATGACCATTATTGAAATTGATGGTAAAATTCATGATACTCAAATTGAAGAAGATCGGGAACGAACAGAAATTCTAAATAAACTGGGATTTTCAGTTATTCGATTTTCAAATGATGAAGTTATAACAAGTATTGATGAAGTAATAGAAAAAATATCAACTTATCTAAATGAAAAAGTCCTCCCCTATGGGGAGGATTCAGGAGGGGTGATTGAGGTTTTCACTACACGCCCTGATACCTTGTTTGGAGCTACATATATGGTTCTTGCTCCTGAGCATGAATTTGTTGAAAAAATAACATCCTCAGATAAAAAAAAGGATGTGATGGAGTATGTGGCCTGGGCAAAAAACCGTACCGAAAGGGAGCGTTTAGCTGAGGTGAAAAAAATCACAGGTGTTTTTACTGGAGCTTATGCTATCAATCCATTAAATAAGAAAGAAATTCCAATCTGGGTGGCTGATTATGTTTTGGCAGGATATGGAACCAGTGCCATTATGTCTGTTCCTGCTCATGACAGTCGTGATTTTGCCTTTGCAAAACATTTTGATATTCCAATCATTCAGGTTGTTTGTAAAGATGATGAAACACCAACCGATACTAAAAACTGGGAAGAATCGTATGATGCCAAGGAAGGAAAGATGATTAACTCAGGGATTATAAATGGAATGGAAGTAAATGATGCCATACGTGCAACAATTAAAAAAATTGAGGAAATGGGGATTGGCTATGGCACGATAAATTATAAGCTTAGAGATGCTATTTTCAGCCGTCAGCGTTACTGGGGTGAACCATTCCCTGTTTATTACAAAAATGAGATGCCTTATGTTTTGGATGAAAGTGAATTGCCTCTTAAATTACCTCGTGTTGATAAATACCTCCCGACTGAAAGCGGTGAACCGCCTTTGGCAAGAGCCAAAAACTGGAAAACATCGGAAGGTTATCCTCTTGAAACAAACACAATGCCCGGTTTTGCAGGTTCAAGCGGATATTATTTGCGATATATGGACCCGAAAAATGACAAAGAATATTTTTCAAAGGAAGCAAATAATTACTGGAAAGATATTGATTTATACATTGGTGGCGATGAACATGGAACAGGTCATTTAATTTATGCGCGTTTCTGGAATAAATTTCTTTTTGATATAGGTCTTGTTTGCAAAGATGAACCATTTAAAAAATTGATAAATCAGGGGAAAATACAGGGACGTTCAAATTTTGTTTACAGGATAACAGGAACAAACAAATTCGTTTCATATAATTTGCGAAAGAAGTTCAAAACCACACCTTTACATGTAGATATTAATATTGTTGAAAATGATGTTCTGGATGTTGAAGCATTTAAAAAATGGCAA
>JADFUO010000226.1 GCA_015222115.1 Bacteroidota bacterium
ATGCTATGGCATCAAAATTCTATAATTTTTGCAATAAAATCTTTGAAAGAGAAGAAGAATCATTGAATCTTGACGAATCATTACAAGATTGTGATTTATTAGTTAAAGCAAGAACTTTTTTCTGGGAAATAAATAAAGAGAATAGTGTAGAAGAGGAGGGAACCATAAAAAAGAATAAAATTTCATCAGGTTTTTTTACTGAATTATCAATAAAATTATACAGACAAATTATCTTATTTTTTGAATTTGATGATCTGTTTTTTAATAATTTTGTTTATTCATTTAAGTATTCTCAAAATAATTTAAATAAAACCCCCGACTTGAATAATAGGTTTAAACAACATGTTTCAACGAAAAGAGTATCAAATAATAAGGTTGTTTATTTTATTGAATATTTAAATAATTTAAAATGCAAAAAATTAATATCCGATAAAAAGCAATTTTTATTAAATACGTTAAAATATTTAAACAAACTTATCAAATTTTTTATTGAAATTAATGACTCTTTTCATTGCAAGCCGGCATACATATATTTATTTCCAAAGCATTTCGTGCAAAGAAAAAATTACGACATGCGATTTAACTGAGGTTCTGGTATAATTGATTGAGATTAAGATTAGGGCTTACTTTAACATTAAAAAACTTTTTTACAGTAATTTAATTGTTACTGTTAGCTGGTAACTTATTTATGGTTACTTGTTTTTCTGATATGAAACTATCCAACCATTTAACCATTTAAAAGTTTTTATTATCTTTATATTTTAAAAATGCAATAAAACACAATCTCTCCGTCTTTACAGATATGGGAAGTCCAAAAGAACAACGAAGTAAATTTGAAGTTTTTTTTGCCCGTGAGCATCAAAAATTAGCAAACTATGTTCGCAGTTTGATAATCGGTACGGCCAATTTGGATGCTGAAGATATCGTTCAGGATGTGGCACTCAATATTTTTACCAGGGTGGATTTTAACAGCCCTGTTGAAAATGTGGCAGGATACATTTATCGTGCACTTAGGAATAAGATCATTGACATACAAAGAAAAAAAGAATTGCCTGTAGATAGCATGGATAAAGAAGAAGAAACCAAAGAGGGCAGGATCATAAAACAGATACCGGATACTGAAGAAGAAGTTCCGGAAATCGCAAGGAATGAAGCTATGCAAAAAAAAATGATGCAGGCAATTGAAAAGCTTAAACCTGAGCAACAGGAAGTGATTATCGCCACAGATTTTGAAGGATACACTTTTGAAGAATTATCGGAAGAAACAGGAGTTCCTATAGGTACATTGCTTTCGCGTAAGCACAGAGCTATGGCAAAATTGTACAACATGCTTACTGATAAAACAATTAAAAATTAAATTAAGATAGGAGAGATAAAAAATGGAAACAACAACAAATTTTAAAACAAAGAAAAGACCTTTTGCAGTAGTAATGCGCGTTATTGGATTAATAGTTAGCGGTGTTGCGCTGGCTGGCATCTTTGCATTTATTTTCGGTTATTTTGTAATGCTGTTATGGAACTGGCTTATGCCGGACATCTTCGGACTGACAGAAATCAACTACTGGCAGGCATTCGGTATAATCATACTTGCACGACTGATATTCGGTATTTTAGGAGGTCATAAAAAACCACACGATGATGATCATCATCACGAAATGTATTTCAAGAACTGGGTAAAAAACGGTATTCCGCCATGGAGGCACAAGAAACCACAAAACTTTCGTAAATGGAAGCATTATAATGATTTCTGGAATGAAGAAGGTAAAGAGGCTTTTGATAAATACATTAAAAGTAAAGAAAAAAATGATATACAGGAATCTTCTGAAAGCTGATTAACAAATAACTAAATTTTTTCTACAAACTAACGAGTTGCAGTAGAAGTTGCAGTAGCAGTATAATTTTTCCTGCAACTGTAACTGCTGCTTGTTTATAAATTCCCACTGAAGTAGCTTTATCCCTACGGGTAAATTTAAAATACCTGATTATATATAATTTAGCACCTATACACGAATATATGAATTAGCTTTATACCAATCAATAGTATCAGAAATGGTTTTCTCAAGAGGACGTGGGTTAAATCCAAGTTCTTTTTTTGCCTTAGCATTAACTATATTACGATTACAATTAAGGAGAATATCAAGAGAATTTTTGGTGTATAATGGATGCTCTTTGGTGATTAAAGCAATTATTTTGATAAAAGGAAGAGCCAGCTTAGCCATAGCTGTCGGACAAACTATTTTAGGTGTTTTATTTCCTGTAACTTTTTCAATCAGAAGTGATAGATCTTTCAGGCTTAACCATGTTCCTGACAGAATGTATCTTTCACCAGAACGACCTTTTATAGCAGCAGAGATGGCAGCATTAGTAACATCACGTACATCAACCCAGTTATAACCTCCGGGAACCAGCATGGGAAGCTTGTTAAGATATAATTTTATCAATGCCTGACCTAAATAAGAAGGTTTAAAATCATAAGGTCCGATAATTGCAGTTGGATTTAATATCACGGCATCCAATCCTTCTTTAACAGCTTCTATTACAGACCTTTCACCATCAGCTTTAGAAATATCATAAATAGTACGGCTTGATTCAACTAATTGTCTGTTCTCATTCAAAGGTTCATCAAGAGGGGCACTTGATAAAGCATGGATTGAACTGAAATATACCAGGCGTTTAATACCTTTTTTAATACAGATATTAATAAGATTTTTAGTACCCTCAACATTTGTTTTGTAAACTTCATTAACATTTTTCCCATTTATAGCTATTTGGGCTGCCAGATGAAAAACAATTTCAACATCTGTGCAAAGTTCTTCCAATGAGGAAATATCCAAAAGATCACCTTTCACAATTTCTAAGTTCAAATCTTGTATGCCCCTCACATCTTTACGAATCAAAACCTTAACATTGAATCTTTTATTTATGAGTTCACGGCATAAACCCGAACCAACATGACCACTTGCACCTGTAACAGCTACTTTATTCATAATTACTGAAAATTTATTACATCCATTTATCACTTTAGTGATTTTGTAATATTGGAATAATGTTTTCTTAATAAATTC
>JADFUO010000033.1 GCA_015222115.1 Bacteroidota bacterium
ATCATATCCAAATCATATTTAAAATTTATCAAAATAAAAGTAACTGCAATCAAAAAAATCAATATTCCCGGAAAATATTTTTTTAAAAAAAATGATAATAACAGAGCTGTAAGAAAATTAATTATCATTAAAAAAAATAAAGATTGAAATGTTGTAAGAAAGTATATCATAAAAAAATTAAACAGCAAACCTCCGATAATGCTTCCTATTGCATCTAATGAATAAACTTTATTAATCAGGTTGGTTTTGAGTTGTTCGGAAATAAATGTTGAAAAAATCGTAAATAACAAACCTGATAAAATACAGTAAGGCAGAAGCAAGACAAATGAGCTCAAAAACACGTCTGACAAGCTAAGCATGGCTCCTACCGGAAAAATAATATTCCGCAAAGCACTAAGTAAAAAAACGGTAATTATTGGCAACAATGCAACCAAAACCTGAAAAGTAATTATTATTATTATTTTATTTTTAAAACGAGAGATATATTTTCCAATATAAGCACCCAAGCCCGTAAGCAGCATCCAGTTGGTGAAAATAACGCCGATAACTAATTCATTTCCGTAAAAAACCGACAGGAACTCACGCAGAAGGATTATTTGAGTTATTATTGAAGTTATCCCTAAAACTATTATTGAAAATTTAATAGCATTTTCAATTTTAAATGATAAATATATTTTGCCTGTCATTTTATATTTCCCGTTTTATTTTGTATATTTGTCAAAAGTCTTAGAAACTTATTATAATAATAATATAGAATACTTAACGTCAAACCACAGTGAAATATGCTACTTCCCTGTTGAAATGTTTTCGTCCTTCAAATTTCACCCTAATGAAATAAATAAAATTCATAGGGTAAACAGGGCAGGCGTAGCATTCACGTGGCAGGCATCAAACATCAAATATTTATTTACGAAAATACAGAAAATATGAGCAATAGAAAATATATTTTTTATTCGGCAATATTTTTATTATTTTTTTCAACAAATTGTTCATCACAGGAAAAAAAACCAAAAAATATGTTAGAAAACAAAAAAGCGGTTGCTGCCGGCAGGTTTTATGAATCAAATCCTGCAACATTAAAAGCCGGTTTAAAAGAACTTTTTGCAAAAGCTCTGCCAAATAAAACTGATAATGTTCTGGCAATTATTTCGCCTCATGCAGGGTATGCATTTTCAGGTGAAGTAGCTGCCACAAGCTTTAACCAGATTGACCCCACAAAAGAATATGATAATATTTTTATTCTAGCTCCAAGTCATAGCGTTTCTTTTGATGGTGCGTCAATTTATAACAAAGGCAATTATATCACACCTCTTGGTGAAGTTAAAGTCAACATTAAGTTGGCAGATAAATTAATAAAAGAAAACGACATTTTTACTTATTACTCAAGAGCACATGATAATGAGCATAGTCTTGAGGTGCAATTGCCATTTCTTCAATACATTATGAAGACAGATTACAGGATAGTGCCGATTGTATTGGGAGTGCAGTCTGTACAGCCCTGTAAAAAAATTGCAGAAGCACTTAAACCGTTTTTTAATGAAAAAAATCTTTTTATAATCAGTACTGATTTTTCGCATTACCCGGCATACGAAGATGCCAATCTGGTTGACAAACTGACTGCTCAAGCCATAGAAACAAATTCTGTTGATAATCTTAAAAAAGCAATTGATAATAATTCAAGAAAAAATATCAGAAATTTATCAACGAGCTTATGTGGCTGGAGTTCGGTATTTTCTTTACTTTACATAACCGAAGACAATCCAAATATTGATATCACGGCTTTGCAATATAAAAATTCGGGTGATTATCCTTATGGTGATAAATTCGGTGTAGTTGGATATTATTCATTAGTAG